>NZ_JAILGZ010000157.1 GCF_024696245.1 Treponema sp. | reverse complement strand
CCATCATTTTCTTTCATTTTTCTTCTATATATATGTATTCTGTACCCCTACTTTAAGATCAAACAAATTTTCTGTATCTTCTTAAGCATGAATTTTCTGAATTTTAAGGGATAAGTTATATCATTACAATTAAAAATTCATGAACAAATATTCCCTGCAGCAAACCTCCTATGACTAAATTCCTTACAATAAAAATGGATTCATTTTCATGTTGATACTTGCTGTTCCTGGTCCCGATCTGTATCTTTCTGTTTTTAATACTGATTCCTGACATAGAAAGATACTGTATCCATAAAAGCCCGCATGCTGGAAAAAACCTTTATATAATAATCAGGCTTACTATTCAGCCACACCGTTCCAGGATAAGATGGATAATTTTTTAGATGGACTTAATCCATATCAGCTGCCCGAATGTCAAATCAGGGAGACTGATTTATAAGACGAAAAGTTTAATATGATGGCAGCTCTTTCTAATCAATAGTAATAGTTTTATGCAGCAGAGATATAAATCTAAAGCATATATATCTGATTAGAAATATAATCACTTGTTAAAATGTTTCATGTGAAACAAATATAGTTAGACCTTCTTTGTTAATTTCCTGATCACAAATCAACCTGACTTAATGAATACAAGCATCCTCCTTTACTGGCATAAAGCTAAATTAAGGACTACTTTATTTTTTACAGAAGCCCTTAAAGATACAAATGTCCCTACTTCCAGAGTAAAAGTCTGGCCGGGTTAATAAAGCCCTGCCTTATATAAATACTAGCGGCCCTAAAGTTATTAAAGCCGTTCTCCTTTAATCATAGATAGTTAACCTCAGAAGACATAAAAACAACAGCCCTCTAATCTGACCATTTATCTCCAGGGGATAATAATAAATCCCAAGCTCAGAAATAAAAGAAAATCCATCAGAGTAACAGATACTCTTTTACCATTATTCCATTATAAAAACCCATACCGACAGCCGGATAATAATCCCCTGCTTTCCATGTAAAATTACCCCAATTTTTACCACAGCATTAAATCGCTATTAAAGTGAGTTTAGAAGTACAAACAAAAATTCAAGAAGAATTTACTTTTATATAAAAATAAATTCCTATACAGATGGTGTAAATTTTGTAGCGCCAAAAATTCTACGCTAATTAAGAATTCGATGATACATTTTCAGCTTTGTAGAATTCACCAAATTTCTCACAATTTTATCCACAGAAAATCCTCCAGGGTGTGAAAATTCCCCTATTTATTAACCATTTATCCACATAAATACCCCAGTCCTGGCATAGACTAAAAAGCCCTGTTTTAAGCCATTTTCTAACCTTATACACCTGACAACTAAAACTTATCCACAACAAATACACAATTGCTAAAATAAAAGGCATATTTTTCCCCAGAATTATCAACAATTATCCCCTTATAAAAATTCCTTTCTGCTGACAAATTTTTTAAAATAAAAAAGGCCGGGAAACAATCCTTATGGATCATTTCCCAGCCCTAATGTTTCACATGAAACATTTTTCTAATTTATTTCTTTATTTGTAAGCGCATAACCTTGGAGCTTCTTTGAGGAGTCCAGATTTCCCTCCTTTTTTCTGGTAAAGATTCAATTGTTGATTCAACAAAACCAAGACTTTCAAACCAGTCAGCCGTCTGTGTTGTTAAAAGGAAAATACTCTTAGCGTTTAATTTTGTTGCACGTGAAACAAGATATTCAATAAGTTTAAGCCCTACACCAATATGGGAATATGTCTTATCAACTGCAACACCTGCAATTTCCATCTGTCCATCAGGATACTTAATCAAAGATGCACATGCCCTGATTGCACCATCAAGTTCATAAACAATGTAGTCAGAAATCTGGTTATTAAGCATTTCTTTTGTTCTTGGAAGAAGAATACCTGAATCAATAAATGGTTTCATTACTGACAAAACAGCAGAGATATCATCTCTTGTCATGTCGCGTATTGTTCCATAATTATTGCAGTAAATCATTGTACCAGATCCAAAGTCACTAAAGATTTCACAAGGAATTGTACCATCAAGAGAACCATTCAAAATATGAACACGGGATACTCCTTCAATACAAGCATCTTTAGCAAGCTTCAAAAGATTAATGATTTTTTCACGTGAAACATTTTTTTCTTCTTTACTATTTAATTCAATAAAGGTATTAAGCTCCTCAATATTCATAGCAGGAACAGTACCTTCTGCTGATAAGCCCATTCCTTCTGGAAGAGTAAAGTTAGAAGAGTTAACTTCTGCATCTGGAACAACATAAAAAAGCTTATCTGCCTTAAGATGAATAGCTACCTGTTTAGCAAGTTCTACCGAAGAAATATTGTAAGGTTTACCTGCTGCACTCCATCCAATACAAGGAAATATTGGGATAAAGCCATCATCAAGAACCTTCTGAATACTATCCAGCTGAAGCTTATCTATCTCTCCGTTTGTACCAAAATCAAATCCATTAACAACACCCTTACCTCTTGCCCTTACCCAGTTACCAATAAGAGCAGTTTTCTTTTCTCCTGCAAGAGCTGTCATCACCTGGTTGGATACATCAAAAGCAGCCATCTTTATTAAAGGCATTGCCTCTGGTCCTGTAATGCGACAATTATCATGAGTAGTCCACTCTATATTTGAGACCTTAAGAATCTCATCAATACGCTTGCTTGCTCCAGGAATCATTATTACCTTTAAGCCGGCATCATGAATCTTTGCAATATCTTTTATATGGTTTAAGAAAATTGGAGACTCAATCAGGTTCTCATCCATGTAAATTATTACAAGAGCATTTTTAAAACGCTGAATATACCTGATTACATCACGAATCTGTTCTGCTTTACCATGAACAATTTCTGCCTTCATATTAACCTTCCTCTACTAAAATACGAGCTACTAACAGTTAGTCTGTTTAACCTGTCAATGTTGTGTACGCATGGAATACACGCATCCGCAGTAATCCTGGCGATACAATCCAAATTCTGCACTAAGCTGCAGGCTTCGGAGAAATCCATTTTTCTTCTTAAAGTCTGCTGGTAAATACTTAACATTTGATAACTTGTCAAATGTATAGCCTATTGTATTTATCTTTTTTGCATCCTTATAAGGACTGATAGACAGTGTTGTTGTAAAATAATCAAACTTATTAAGCACTGCATAATCATATGCTTTTTTCATTCTAAAGTCATAACAGCGCCTGCACCTCTCCCCTCGCTCAGCTTCTGTTTGTAATTCAGTTTCTTCCCTTGTATTAACAGCTATAAAATATAATTCCGGATCATATTCTGCAACTACAAGTTTTACTGAATTCTGAAGAGCCACTGGAAACTTTGTAAGAAAAACTTTTAATTCTTCCAGGCGCCTTTCATATTCCTTTTGGGGATGAATGTTAGGATTAAAATAAAAAATAGTAATGTCAAAATATTTAGCAAGATACTCCATTACATAAGAAGAACATGGAGCACAACAGGCATGAAGTAAAAGACTTGGTTTTTTAGGCAGTCCTTCTACCTGAGAAATGATTTGAGACAATTGTTTTTGATAATCTATCTTTTCTTCTTTCATATAGAAAGAATATCACTGTAAAAAAAATTGTGCCACCCGGAAGACTTCCAGACAGCACATACAGTTAAGTGAGCATGAATATTGTCAAAATGAATGGTTTGGGTTCATTTTTTAATAGGGCTGTTTCTCCTTTTTATTAAATTTCTCCTTAACTGAATCTTAATCAAAAATAACAGATTTATTTAAATTATCTTATGTAATGTTCTTAACAATTTTTTTCACTTTATTACCTTTGGATTCTAAAAATAAAAAAATTCAATTTTTTTTATGGAATTTTTAACGTTAAATTTTATTTTATTTTCATATTAAAATATGCTTATTGAAATATTTTTCAGAGGTATATTTATGTTCAAAAAAAGTCCTGATTCCCTTATTTTTGAAAAAAATGGTGAAACCCTTAAAATTCAAGCCTGGGGAACAGATTCATTAAGAATCCGCTCAACTATGAATTCTGACTTTTCTAAAAATAACTGGGGACTTACCGAAATCGTAAAAAACAAATCTTCTGTGAAAATACAGATAAAAGACAACGAAGCAAGTATTAGCAACGGTAAAATTACTGCCAGATTAAATGCAGGCGGAGTTATTACTTTTGAAAAAAACGGCAAAAAAATACTTCAGGAATATCACAGAAGTTATGACCCTTCTGCTTCCAGAGAAAGTATTGCCCTTAAAGTTATAAACCGTCAGTACAAAGGAAACATTGGTGGCGGCGAGTATCAGATTACTGCAAGATTCAATCCAAATGATGGAGAAAAGATTTTTGGTATGGGTCAGTACCAGCAGCCCTATTTAAATCTTAAAGGCTGTGTCCTGGAGCTTGCTCAAAGAAATTCCCAGATTTCAATTCCATTTGCAGTATCAAATCTTGGTTATGGATTTTTATGGAACAACCCAGCTGTAGGAAGAGCAACTTTTGCCACAAACATGACTGAATGGAAAAGTGAATGCAGTGATGAACTTGACTACTGGATTACAGCCGGAAACACTCCCAAAGAAATTGTTGAACGCTATACTGAATGTGTAGGAAGAGCTCCCCTCATGCCAAAAGACTATCTTGGATTCTGGCAGTGCAAGCTCCGTTACAGAACACAGGAAGAAGTCCTTACTGTTGCCAGAAAGTACAGGGAACTTGGCATTCATCTGGATGTAATAGTAATTGATTTCTTCCACTGGTGCCGTCAGGGAGACTGGAGTTTTGATCCGGAATACTGGCCAGACCCAAAAGCTATGTGTGATGAACTTCATGCAATGGGCACTAAAGTTATGGTTAGTGTCTGGCCAAGCGTAGATAAAAAAAGCGTTAACTACTGGCCTCTTGCAGACAAAGGTCTTCTTGTAAGAAGTGAGCGTGGTGTAATTCAGACTTATGATTTTAACGGTGACTGTCTTACTATCGACCTTACAAATAAAGACGCCAGAAACTTTCTCTGGAAAACCTGTTACAAAAATTATGTAAAATATGGAATAGACATGTTCTGGCTTGATAATGCTGAACCAGATCTTTCTATCTATGATTTTGAAAACTACAGGTATAAAATCGGCCCGGCCCTTAAAGTAAGCAATCTCTATCCAAAACTTTATGCCCAGACTTTTGCTGAAGGCTTTACTAAAACAGGAAAAAAAGACTTTGTTAATCTTGAGCGTTGTGCCTGGGTTGGAAGCCAGAAATACGGTGTTGTTTTGTGGAATGGTGATGTTCAGAGTACCTTTGAGTGTCTTGAAGATTCTGTTTCTCAGGGAATCAGTATGGGACTTGCAGGTATTCCCTGGTGGACAACAGATGTTGGTGGATTTATGTTTGGAGATCCAAAAGACCCGGCATTCGTTCACCTTTTAATGCGCTGGTTTGAATTTGGAGTATTCACACCAATCTTAAGACTTCATGGAGACAGAAGTCCTCAGTTAAAACCTTTTGTTACTGATAAAGATTATGGCGGAGGATTCTGCTGGTCCGGTCAGGACAATGAAATATGGACTTACGGAAAAGAAGCTCAAAAAATTATGGAAAAGCAGATAAAACTTCGGGAAAGTCTTCGTGATTATATTGCAGCTTTAATGAAGGAAGCCCATGAAAAAGGAAGTCCTCTTATGAGGGCTATGTTCTATGAATTCCCAGAAGATGAAAAATGCTGGGATATTCGTGATCAGTATATGTTCGGAAGTGAATATCTTGTAGCTCCGGTTATTCATGCAAATGAATTTAAACGTTCTGTATACCTTCCAGCCGGCTCCTGGAAAAACATAAATGACGGCAAAGTTTATAAAGGAGGAAAAATGTATACCGTCAATGCTCCTATTGATTGTATACCCGTCTTTAAAAAGTCCTGAACTATGAAAACCTAAAAACCAGCGTGAACTCCAGGTTAACAAGATATTCCTCAACCTGAAGTTCACGCATTTTTTATTTTAAAATAGATTCAATTTCAGCAAGTTCTGAATCTGTAAAATCCAGGCGCTGAATTGTCTTTACATTTTCTTCTATCTGTTCCGGATTATGTGCTCCAATTAAAACAGATGTTACACGGTTTTTTCTAAGGTTCCATGCAAGAGCCATCTGACTTAATGTCTGTCCCCTGTCATTAGCCATTTCATTCAGCCTTTTAGCCTTAGAAATTTTATCTTCCGTAATGAATTCTTTTTTAAGGAATACTCCCCTTGTTGCTCTGGAATTTTCCGGAATTCCATCAAAATATTTTGTAGAAAGAATTCCCTGGGCAAGAGGACTAAAAGTAATTGAACCTGCACCACATTCATCAAGAGCATCCAGAAGACCATCTTCTTCACACCAGCGGTCAAACATATTGTACCTGAACTGATTTATAAGAAGTGGTGTTCCATTAGCTTTAAGTAATGCTGCTGCTTTTTTTGTATCTTCTGTATGATAATTTGAAATACCTGCATACAGGGCTTTTCCGCATTTAATTGAATCACTTACAGCAGACATTGTTTCTTCAAGTGGTGTTTCAGGATCGGGTCTGTGATGATAAAAAATATCCACATACTCAAGGTTCATTCTCTTAAGACTCTGATTAAGACTTGAAATAAGATATTTTCTTGAACCAAAATCACCATAAGGTCCATCCCACATTTCGTAACCAGCTTTTGTAGAAATTACAAGTTCATCCCTGTAAGACTTTAATTCCTGATTAATAATACGGCCGAAATTTTCTTCTGCACTTCCAGGTTCCGGACCGTAATTGTTTGCAAGATCAAAGTGAGTAATACCAAGGTCAAATGCCTTAAAAAGCATTTTTTTCTGATTTTCAAAATCATCAACTGAACCAAAATTATGCCATAAACCAAGAGAAATTCTAGGCAGTTTTAAGCCGCTTTTTCCACATCTCTGGTACTCCATTGTACCGTCATATCTTTTTGAATCTGCTAAATAAACACTCATGGGTAAAATTGTAGTTCCTCATTAAAGAATTGTCGAGGATTTAATTTTATTTAAATAGTGTCATTATTTATTTGATAAATCCTCTTAGCTTGTAGCGACCCCCTCCCCTACCCCACCTTAACTTACTTAAATAAAATCATTAAAATAAAATCCCATGGAACAGTATAAAAAAGAATTTATTGATTTTATGGTTGAGTGCAATGTACTCAAATTTGGTTCTTTCACATTAAAAAGCGGAAGAAAATCTCCATTCTTTATGAACGCAGGAGCATATATTACCGGCAGTCAGCTTGCCCGTCTTGGTGAATTTTATGCAAAAGCCATTCACGATAATTTTGGTGATGACTTTGATGTTCTTTTTGGACCAGCTTACAAGGGTATTCCTCTTAGTGTTGCTACCTGTATTGCCTACTCAAAACTCTACGGAAAAGAAATCAAATACTGTGCTGACCGTAAGGAAGAAAAAGATCACGGTGCTGATAAGGGCAGCCTTCTTGGATACAATATCAAGGACGGTGACCGTGTTGTTATCATAGAAGACGTAACTACTTCTGGCAAATCAATCGAAGAAACTTATCCAAAGATTAAGGCTCAGGAAACTAAAGAAGGCGGAATAAAAATCGTTGGTGAAATTGTTTCCCTTAACCGTATGGAAAAAGCTGCAGATTCAGATAAAAGTGCCCTCCAGGTAATTACAGAAAAATATGGATTTCCGGCAAAAGCTATTGTTTCTATGGAAGAAGTTGTTGAATCACTTTATCAGCCAGGAAAAGACGGTGTTATTACTGACCAGCTTAAAAAAGAAATAGATTCTTATTATGCTGAATGGGGTGCAAAAGCCTGACAATGAATTTACCTTTTAATAAACGCGGTATCAGCTTAAAGAAAGGCATTTTTCTGAGTACACTTATGGTTACAGTTCTGGGTACACTTTTACTCAGCAGCTGTAACAAAAAGGGTACAGATTCAAGAAAAGAAATTACAAAAGCTTCTAGAATTGTTGCCCTGAGTCCAAGCGGTGCAGAAATTTTAAGCACTATTAATGCAGAAAATCTTATTGTCGCAAGAACTGATTTTTGTGATTACCCGGAAAGCCTTAAGTCCATTCCTAGTATTGGTGGATTTTCAGGAGATACTTTAAGCGTAGAAAGCATTCTAAAATACAACCCGGATTTTGTTTATGGTGCAGCTGGCATTCATGATTCAATTAAAGAAAACCTGGAACGCTTAAATATAGATGTTTATCTTTCAGAATCAAGCAGTATCGAAGATATACTTAACGAAATTGAATTTATGGGTACAGTTACTAATCATAAAGAAGAAAGTGAATCTGTTACCCAAAAATTAAGGGCACAGATAGAGAACTTAAAAGAAAAGGCATCAGTATCCCAATCTGTACCTCAAATTTACTGGGAAGTATGGAATGCTCCTTATATGACAGCGGCAAACAAATCATTTATAAATGACGTAATGGAACTGTCTGGTGGAAAAAACATATTTGCAGATGTAAATGATGTATATCCTATTATCAGTGAAGAAATAATTATAAAAAGAAATCCGGATGTAATTATTATTCCACAGGAAAACGGCATAACTGTGGAAACTCTTAAAAAGAGACCCGGCTGGGAAAATATTAAGGCTGTTAAAAATGAAAATGTAATATTCATTGATTCAGATCTTTATACAAGGCCTGGTCCAAGAATCATTAATGCTGCGGAAGAGCTTTTTGAAAAACTTCATAAATAAAATAATCCTGTAAGTATTTTTATCTACTTACAGGCTTTCTTTTTATAAAACCATAAATCTTGTTTTATTTAGATTCATCATCACTGGCTGCAATTCTATCAATTCCAACAACATAATCAGGTTCAGAAATATCAACAACCCTTACGCCGCTGCTTCCCCTACCCTGCTTTGAAATTGAATTTGCATCAACACGAAGGGATGTTCCCTGACTGGTAATACACATAATTCCGTCATTTTCCTTAACGGTAAGTGCTCCAACGATTTCTCCCTTGTCATCAACATTTCCAAAGACTTTCTGACCACCGGTTCCTCTTCCATGAGCTGAATATTCATCAAAGGAAACACGTTTTCCAAAGCCTTTTTCTGTAATAACAAGCATATCTGTTTCTGGAATAACTGGTGTTGCTGCACAAAGTTCATCATCATTGGCAAGCTTCATTCCGTTTACACCACGGCTGCTTCTTCCCATTGGACGAACATCTTCTTCTGTTATTCTAAGAGCCTGACCGCGACGGCTTATAAGCATAATTTCAAAATTACCCTGAGAAAGTACGGTACTTACCAGCCTGTCTCCGTCATCAAGACGAATTGCCTGCATACCCTTAGCCTTTGCATTTCTGAATTCATTAGTTGGGGTCTTCTTTACGATACCATTTGCAGTTGCCATAAAGAGGTACTCTGTTTCACTGAATTCCCTGATACGTTCAACAATTGTAATTTCTTCGTTTGCACTAACAGCAAGAAGACTCTTAATATGTGAACCACGGCTTGTCTTACTAGCTTCTGGAATTTCATGAACTTTTACCCAGTAAGCTTTTCCAAGGTTTGTAATAAAAATCAAATGCTCATGTGTAGAAGCAACGAACATCTGGTTAATGTAGTCTTCTTCTACCAGCTTAGCAGAAATTGTACCCTTTCCGCCTCTGCCCTGACTCTTATACTGACTTACAGGAACGCGTTTAATATAACCAAGCTTAGAGATAAGGATAACCATATCTTCTTCCTTAATCATATCTTCTACGTTAATGCTTTCTACTTCTCCGGCTACAATATCTGTCCTGCGGTCATCACCATATTTTTCTGCAAGATTATTTGTATCCTGTTTAATAAGCTGAAGAATCTTATTGTGATCTGCAAGAAGTCCCTGAAGATAATCAATTAAAGCCTGAAGTTCTTTAATTTCATTCTGAAGGTCTTCAATCTGAAGATGTGTAAGGCGTTTAAGCTGCATATCAACAATAGCCTGTGCCTGCTCATCATCAAAATTGAATCTCTGTTCAAGGCGGGCCTTAGCTTCATTAGTATCACGGCTTTCCTTAATAATCTTAATTACTTCATCAATATTATTGATAGCTGTAATAAGAGCTTCCAAAATATGCATTCTGTGTTTTGCAACTTTTAAATCATAAATTGTACGACGGGTAATAACTTCATCGCGATGATTTACAAAGTGCATGATAAGCTGTTTAAGATTAAGAACTTCCGGTTTAAGGTATTCGGCTTTTAATGTAAGGTAACCTGGTTCGTCATAACGGATACCCTTTTCTTTTTCCTGAGGAACAAGGGCAAGATTAATAACACCAAAGTTTGACTGTAAATCTGTTTTTGCAAAAAGCTGATTAAGAACAACCTTAGTAATGGCACCGCGTTTTAAATCAACAACAAGACGCATACCTGAACGGTCAGAAGATTCATCATTGGCACCAACGATTCCTTCTATCTGCTTATCACGTACAAGTTCCTTAATGCGGCGGATAATATTTGTTGTATTAATTCCATATGGAACTTCTGTAAATA
This sequence comes from Treponema sp., assembly GCF_024696245.1. Lineage (GTDB taxonomy): Bacteria > Spirochaetota > Spirochaetia > Treponematales > Treponemataceae > Treponema_D. The sequence goes on along the minus strand of NZ_JAILGZ010000157.1, from coordinate 4,720 downwards.
CAATTGATTCACGACCGTTTTTATCTGTTTCAATTGTAAACTTAGAACGAATGGTAATTTTTCCACGACCGGTCTTATATGCCTTCTTAATTCCTTCACGACCATAAATTACACCGCCTGTAGGAAAATCAGGACCCTTAATGTAATTCATAAGTTCATCAATGGAAATTTCAGGATTATCAATGTAAGCAGAAATTGCAGCGGCTACTTCCCTAAGATTATGGGTTGGCATATTTGTAGCCATACCAACGGCAATACCTGTTGTTCCGTTACAAAGAAGGAAAGGAAATGCTGCAGGAAGTACACTTGGTTCTTTTGTTGTGTCATCAAAGTTAGGAATCATGTCTACGGTATTTTTAGAAATATCCGCAACCATTTCTTCTGTAATCTTTGACATTTTTGCTTCTGTATAACGGTAAGCAGCTGCAGGGTCACCGGCAATAGTACCAAAGTTACCCTGTGGAGTAACAGTTGTATATCTCTGAGCAAAATCCTGACCTAAACGAACTAATGCATCATAAACGGAAGCATCACCATGAGGATGATAATGACCAAGAACTTCACCAACGATAGTAGCACATTTTTTTGTCTTACCACCGCTTGAAAGATGAAGGGAATCCATTGCGTACATAATACGTCTGTGTACTGGTTTAAGACCGTCACGTACATCAGGAAGAGCACGCTGTACAATTACAGACATGGAATAGTCAATGTAAGCCTGCTTAACTTCTGCTTCAATTGGGATTTTTATTACAGTTCCACCTTCTGGTGTTTTAATTTCTTCCATCTTTATTCCTCAAAAATTTTAACAAATATTTTTCTGATAAAAGCCAGCTTTGATTAAACATCCAGGTTTGCATAACTTGAATTGCTTTCGATAAACTGACGGCGTGGTTCTACTTCTTCACCCATGCAGACACTAAAGATTTTGTCTGCTGCAACTGCATCAGGAATTGTTACAACACGCATCTTACGGTTTGCAGGATCCATTGTTGTTTCCCAAAGCTGGTTACCGTCCATTTCACCAAGTCCTTTGTAACGCTGAACATCTATATCTGTCTTTTTCTTTTTATCTGCAGGATTTACTACTGCATTATCTGTTGCTTCTTCTTCTGAATTTTCTTCACTTTCATCTGCAGCAGGAACAGTTGTGTCATTTCTTAACTCAGCAAGAATCTGGTCACGTTCTTCATCTGAATAAGCATAATGAACCTTACCCTTCTTACCTTTCTGAAGTCTGTAAAGAGGCGGCATGGCAAGATAAACATAACCATGCTCAATAAGTTCCGGCATGTAACGGAAGAAGAATGTAAGAAGCAATGTACGAATATGGCTTCCGTCAACATCGGCATCGGCCATAATAATAATTTTATGATAACGAAGCTTATCAATGTTAAAGTCTTTACCAAAACCTGCACCTAAAGATGCGATTACAGGTTCAAGCTTATCGTTGTTCATTACTTTTTCTGGACGAACTTTTTCTACGTTAAGCATTTTTCCCCAGAGTGGAAGAATTGCCTGTGTTTTTGGATCACGACCTTTTTTTGCAGATCCGCCGGCCGAGTCTCCTTCGACTATGTATACTTCACACTGAGTCGGATCTTTTAAGGAACAGTCAGAAAGTTTTTCCGGAAGACCAAATCCGTCAGACATTGTCTTTTTGCGCATATTGTCTTTTGCTTTGCGGGCAGCAATACGGGCAGCAGCTTCACCTACGGATTTTTCAAGAATAAGGTCGATAACTTTAGGATTCTGTTCACCCCAGAGAGTAAGCTTTTCTTTTACAAGCTGATCAACATAACCACGTACTTCTGAGTTACCAAGCTTTGTTTTTGTCTGACCTTCAAACTGTGGTTCTGGAACTTTTACAGAAAGAACTGCTGTTAAACCTGAGCGTACATCATCACCTGTAAGACGTTCTTCCTTATCAAGTTTTTTAAGGAGCTTTTCTCTCTTTTCAAGAAATTTATTAAGTACAAAAGTAATGGCTGACTTAAAACCTTCAAGGTGAGTACCACCTTCCCTTGTATTAATATCGTTTACGTAAGAATAAATATTTTCTGAGAATGAATCGTTATACTGCATTGAAACTTCAATCTGTACATCGTTATTTTCTCCACTTATATAAACCGGCTGTTCAGGAACAACCTGCTTGCCGTCATTAAGATATGTAACGTAATGGTTAATACCACCTTCAAACTTAAAGATTACTTCTTTTGGAGTTTCAAGACGTTCATCACGGAAAACAATATTGATTCCAGGATTAAGGAATGCAAGTTCACGAAGACGATTTGCAAGAACATCAAAATTATAAGTTGTTGTTTCCTGGAAAATTGTAGAATCTGCCTTCCAGCGGATTGTTGTACCATGAAGATTTGTTTCTCCAAGCTTTTCTACTTTTGACTTAGGAATACCGATTCCATACTTCTGCTGATAGTGATATCCGTCACGGAATACATCTGCAGTCATCCATACAGAAAGAGCATTTACACAGGAAACACCTACACCGTGCAAACCTCCGGAAACCTTATATGTTGATTTATCAAATTTACCACCTGCATGAAGACGGGTAAGTACAAGTTCAAGGGCACTAACCTTTTCTGTAGGATGCATATCTACAGGAATACCACGACCATCATCTTCAACACGACAAATATCATCTTTTTCAAGAGCAACGGTAATCTTAGAACAATAACCTGCCATTGCTTCATCAATACTATTATCTACAACTTCATAAACAAGATGATGTAATCCATTTGGTCCAGTTGAACCTATATACATACCAGGACGCTTACGAACTGCTTCAAGTCCATGCAAAACCTGAATACTTGATGCACCGTAATTAGTGTTTTCGTCTGACATTTTAAGCTCCAAATCTGTATTTTTATTACTGAATTAAATACATATTTTATATGTAGAATTCGAGAACAAAATTATACTTTTTATAGGTTAAAAAGTCTATTCCCATAGCATCAAATAAGCATTTTATAAGGATTTACTATACATTTATTTAGTTGTGGAAAACTTTTTCTTCATGATTTATAATTCCCCTTTATGAGTGAACAGAATTATAAAGATTTTTGGGATGAAGCATTAAAAGAAATTCATCAGGATTATATAAATAAGGGTCAGGAAACAGAATTTTTAATCTGGTTTAACATGGAATATCTTGAAGATACCCTTACAGAAATAAAAGTAGGTGTTGCTTCAGACTTTATGTGGTCAAGAATGGTATCCATGGGTTATGTAAGTGCCATTCAGTCTAAAATCGCTCAATTTACAGGAAGGAATATAAATATATCATATGTTGTAAAAAACAACGTTAAAAGCCCGTATACAGCTTCTGAGAGCCAGAATTCCGTGGAGACCGGTAATTCAGTAAACACACCGGAACCACAATCCCAGCAGCAGGCTCCTTCAATTCAGCAAAACAATATTATTCAGGAAAATACAGCATCATCAGCACCAGAAGTTCCTGTTTTTAAGCAGCATCCTAAACTTAACGAAAACTGTACTTTTGAAAAGTTTGTTACCGGTGAAAACTCTGATTTTGCTTATAATGTTTCTCTGGCAGTAGCAAAAAATCCTGGAAAAGCATACAACCCTCTCCTGATTTATGGTGGTGTAGGTCTTGGAAAAACTCATCTTATGCAATCTATTGGAAACTATATATATGCTCAGAAAGGTGATACTTCTAAAATCTGCTACATAACTGCAGAAAACTATACAAATGAATTTATTCAGGCAACACAGGAAGGTCCTCAATCCATCAACAGATTTAAAAACAAATACAGAAAACTGGATCTTCTTCTTCTTGATGATATCCACTTTTTTAAGGACAAAATCGGTACTCAGGAAGAAGTTTTCTATACTTTTGAAGCCCTTGAAGGTATAAAAGCTCAGATGGTATTTACCTGTGACCGGCCTGTATCTGAATTAAATGGTTTTTCAGAGCGTCTTAAGTCCCGCTTTTCTAAAGGAATGTGTCTTGACCTGCAGCCGCCTAACTACGAAACAAGATGTGCCATCATTCAGAAAAAACTTGCCAACATGAATAAAACAATACCTCAGGTAGATGTAGATGTTGTAAGTTACATAGCTGAAAATGTTCAGACAAATGTTCGTGACCTTGAAGCCTGCCTTACAAAAGTTCTTGGCTTTACTGAATTGACCCACAAGTCAATAACACCTTCCATTCTTCAGAATCTTCTTCGTGATCAGGTTTCTCAGATAAGTAACGAAAACATAACTATTGATATTGTTCAGAAAGTTGTTGCTGACTACTACAATATTTCCATAAGCGATATTAAGGGCAAAAAAAGAAACAGTCACGTTGTTGTTCCAAGACAGATTGCCATTTACATTGCAAGACAGCTGGGAGGTTTTTCTTATCCTCAGCTTGGTGATGATTTTGGTGGACGTGATCATACAACTATCATGCACAGCTTTAACCTGGTAGAAGATAAGATAAAGATTGACTCTAATTTTAACTCTCTTATTGAGACTCTCATAAAGCAGGTTAAGGAGTATAAAAAATAGATAAAAACAGGCATTTTCACTGCTTTTCATGAAAATTTTTCTTGTAGAAATCCAGTTTACAATATGTTACAATGCTGTTGATAAGTAGTGGATAACTTTTTTACCTGTGAATAATTGTGAATTCTGTGAATTCTTATCAAGAATTTATACACTTCACAATTCTATATAAGATAATGAATTA
>NZ_JAILGZ010000154.1 GCF_024696245.1 Treponema sp. | reverse complement strand
CAAGAAGGAGAATGGTTTGAAAAATTCCAGAAGCTTATGGAAGTAACAGACATTCTTCTTATGGACATTAAGCATGTAGACGAAGAAGAGCATATTAAGCTTACAGGCCACACCGGCAAAAATATCCGCCAGATGTTCCTTTACCTGGACAAAATCAATAAGCCTATATGGATTCGTCAGGTTTTAACACCAGGCATTACAGATTCTGTAGAATACCTTACAAAAGCCCGTGACTTTATCCGTTCCCTTCACAATGTTAAGCGTGTAGAAGTTCTGCCATACCACGGCCTTGGTATTATGAAGTATAAGGAACTGGGAATTGAATATCCCCTTAAAGACACCCCTTCTCCAACAGAAGAGAGCGTTGCTCAGGCAAAGAAAATCCTTGAGTGCGATTCCTACACTGAATGGAAAAACTAAGTTTTAAGGCTTAACTCTTAAAGCTTAAATGCCAATACAAAAACAAAGCCCTCAAAAGCAAAAGTAATCAGCTTCTGCCTTTGAGGGCCTTTTTATAAAACAAATTTCTGTCTTAAAAACTATTTTCTGGCCTTAGAAGACCACTTCTGAAGTCCCTTAATCTGAAGGGCTGTACTCTTAGGTGCAGGTCCTCCGGTAACAGTTCTGTTATTCATACATTCCCTTGGAGAAATCTTGTCGTAGATATCTTCTTCTATAAGTGGGGAACAATTCTGGAACTCTTCGATACAAAGGTCTTCAAGCTTATCAAGACCGGCATCTATGGCAATTCTTACGGCATTAGCTGCAACACCATGAGCTGTCCTGAATGGCAGACCCTTGCTTACCAGATATTCAGCAACATCTGTAGCGTTGGCAAAACCACCTTCTACACTTTTCTCAAGGTTTTCTACATTCCATCTTGCACTAGAAATCATGGCAGTAAATACCTTAAGGTTTGCTTCTACAGTATCAAGGGCGTCAAAAAGAGGTTCCTTGTCTTCCTGAAGGTCACGGTCATAGGCAAGAGGAAGTCCCTTTACCATAGTAAGGAGATTCATCAGGTCACCGTAAACTTTACCGGTTCTGCCGCGAATAAGTTCTGCAAAATCAGGATTCTTTTTCTGAGGCATAATAGAAGAACCGGTAGACCATTTTTCACTTAAATCAATAAATGCAAATTCAGTTGTAGACCAGAGTACGATTTCTTCGCACATACGGCTTAAATGACTCTGCAGCATGGCAAAATCAGAAGTAAACTCAATACAATAGTCACGGTCACTTACAGTATCCAGGGAATTTTCTGTAACACCTTCAAAACCTAAAGAAGAAGCAACCTTTTCGCGGTTAAGCTTAAGGGTACTTGTCTGCAGGGCACCGCTTCCTAAAGGAGAAAGGGCAATACGCTTAAGGGAATCTTCCAGACGCAGCCAGTCTCTTTTAAGCATGAACGACCAGGCAAGAAGATGCTGGGCAAGAGTTCCCGGCTGAGCATGCTGCATATGGGTATAACCTGTAAGAAGGGTTTCCTTATTTCTTGAGGCAATAGAAACAAGAGCGTCTATTGCTGTAAGGATTTCATTCTGTAAAAGAGGAATTACACGTCTAAGGTAAAGGCGTTCATCAAGGGCAATCTGATCATTACGGCTGCGTCCTGTATGAACTTTTTTACCGGCTTCTCCAATTCTGTCTGTAAGGGTAGCTTCTACAAAGGAATGAATGTCTTCTGCACTGTAATCAATTGCAAGACTTCCCTTTTCCAGATCCTTTTCTATGGATTTAAGCCCCTTTACAATCTGGTCAGACTCTTTTTTAGAAATAATTCCCTGCTCTCCCAGCATCTGGGCATGAGCAATGGAACCGTGAATGTCATCAAGAGCCATCCTTTCGTCAACATGAATGGATGTTTCAAATTCAACTGCTGCAGCATCAGGACCTTCTGCAAAACGTCCGTGCCACAAAGCAGCATGATTATCATTAGTAATTGTACCGTGTTTCTTTTCTGCCATAATTTTTAAGCGTTCTTTTCCATCCACTTCTGGATGCCTTTTTTAACATCATCATCAATGTCATGTTCGATTTTGCAGGCATTTTCTTCTGCCTGTTCTTCACTGACACCTGTAATTTTTACAAGGAACCTGGTAAGGAGAACATGGCGTTCATAAACTTCATCAGCCTTAAGCTTTCCTTTTTCGGTAAGTTCAAGGGCACCGATTTCATTTACTGTTACATAACCGTTGTCCTCAAGAATACCCATTGCACGGCTTACGCTAGGTTTAGAAACATTCAATTTTTTTGCAACATCAACCGAGCGGGCAATGCCGAATTCCTTATGAAGACGAAGAATTGCTTCAAGGTAATCTTCGCCAGACTCATGAATTTCTGCCATAATTTCTCCTTAATTTCAGCTCATAACATCTTTGCTCAAAGACATAATCATATCATAAATAGGTTTTCCACCAGGAACCATAGGAAGAACCATTTCGTCAATATCAACCCTTACGTCGATAACTGCAGGTTCTTCACTCTTAAATGCCTGAGCAAATACCTTTTCAAATTCAGCAGCATTGTTTGCCTTGTAACCCTTAATTCCATAAGCATCAGCAAGCTTGCACCAGTCAGGACCAAAATCCAGGGTTGTCTGACTGAATCTCTTTCCGTAGAAGAGACGCTGCCACATACGAACGTTTCCAAGGGCACCATTATTTACAACAACAATAACTACAGGAAGATTGTAGTGCTGGATTGTAGCAAGTTCGTTACAGTTCATGCGGAATGAACCGTCACCTGCAATATGAACAACCCTTGCCTTAGGATTACCAATCTGGATACCCATTGCAGCACCTGTTCCAAAGCCCATTGTTCCAAGACCGCCTGATGTTACAAAAGTACGAGGCTTCTTAAATGGATAGAACTGAGCAGTCCACATCTGATGCTGTCCAACTTCTGTTGTAATAAAAGCATCATCTCCGGCAATTTTATTAATACATTCACAAATGAATTTAGGATTAACTGAATCTTCCGGCTGGCGGTTATAAGAAGCAGGAACTTCTGCCTTCCATGCCTGAATACGTTCCATCCAGTCAGGACGCTTTGTTTCTTTAATAAGAGGAAGAAGACGATTAAGGATTGCCTTAATATCTCCAACAAGGGAACCGTCTGTAGGAATATTCTTGTTAATTTCTGCAGGGTCAATATCAATATGGAATACCTTTGCGTTCAGTCCAAACTTTGAAGGGTCTCCAATAACGCGGTCAGAGAAACGTGAACCAAGGGCAATAATAAGGTCACTTTCTGTAATAGCCATGTTGCTGGCCTTTGTTCCGTGCATACCAACCATCCATGTACATAAAGGATGATCAGCAGGGAATGCAGCCCTTGCCATAAGACTTTCGCTTACAGGAATTTCTGCCTTTTCTGCAAAAGCAAGAAGTTCTTTTTCTGCACCACTGATAACAACACCACCACCTGCATAAATTACAGGACGCTGGCTCTGATTAATAAGTTCAGCTGCGGCTTTAATTTCTTCATCAGTTGGAACAGAAACAGAGAATACACGCTTAAGGTTTGAATGTGCATCAGTAAGAACCTTATCCATGCTTTCTGATTTAGGAAGCGGCTCAAATTCAACTTCTGCAGCAGTAATTTCTTTTGGAATATCAATAAGAACAGGACCAGGTCTTCCGCTGGCAGCAATTGCAAATGCTTCACGAATAGTAGAGGCAAGTTCATCTACACTCTTTACCATAAAGTTATGCTTGGTAATAGGAAGAGTTACACCTGTAATATCGATTTCCTGGAAAGTATCCTTACCAAGAAGAGGTGTTGCTACGTTACAGGTAATTGCAACAATTGGAGAAGAATCCATGTAGGCAGTAGCAATACCGGTTACAAGGTTAGTTGCACCAGGACCAGATGTTGCCATGCAGACACCAACTTTTCCTGTAGAACGTGCATAACCATCAGCAGCATGAGCAGCAGCCTGTTCATGAGCAGTAAGAATATGCCTGATTCTGTCTGAATTCTTATATAAAGCATCATAAATATTGAGGATATTTCCTCCAGGGTAACCGAATACGGTGTCTACGCCCTGTTCAATCAAACATTCAATAACAACCTGTGATCCTGAGATTTTCATTAGTTCCTCGATAAAAATTTTTTCTGATTATAATGTAGTAAATAATAATGAATTTAACGGTCTGTTTCAACGTTGTTTCTAAGAGAAGAATTATCAGGTAGCAATTACCCTGTTCTTTCCGTGACGTTTTCCGTAATAAAGAAGATTATCCGCATTACGAACAGCCGCTTCAAAAGTTCTGCTGCTTCCGTCACAAACACCTGCAGTAAGTCTGACGCTTACCCTTACACCGTCATCTTCAATCTGAGTCTGGCTTATTTTATGACAAATATCCCTTATTTCTTTTTGAGCCTGAGAAACAGTATATTCAGGGAATAAAAGTATAAACTCTTCTCCACCCCACCTTACTGCAAACTGCTGGGAATTCAGGCTGCCGGTAAAAATATTGCTTACGGTTTTTAAAACCATGTCACCCATATGATGACCGTACATATCGTTAATCTGCTTAAAGTCATCGATATCAAGCATTCCTATGGCAAAATTAATGTTATGGCTGGCAATATATTCTTCTGCATAACGTCTGTTGTAAAGCCCTGTAAGAAGGTCATGGTTTACGTTATAGTCCAGACGTTCCCTGGTTTTACGCAAGTCACGCATAAAAAAGTAAGAAGTAATAAAAATTGCCAGGGAAATAAAACACAGGTTAAGTATGGAAAAATAAAAACTGTATCCTATAAGTTTATTAAAAAGTTCAGGAATAAGAAAAATTTTGTACCACCAGAGGGTAACAATGGCTATACAGGAAGCCAGCCCTATAAGATGAAAAAGCAGATGGACCTTCTTAAAAGAAGGAGTCAGATAAAAAATAATAGAAAAAGTTCCCACTACAAAGAAAAGAAAACCAAAAGCTCCCCCGGTAAAAAGGGAACAGGCCACAGAAAAAATATTAATTTCTATATAGGCAATTACAATTGAACCTTCGGTAACAGGTCTTTTTATAAAGGCAAGCCATATATAAATTATGGCACTCATCATATTTATAAAAGAAGGAATCCAGCACTGAAGAATAGCAAATACACCTACATAAAATACATGCACCGAGAGACATAGCAGCATGAAAAGCTTGTTTTTTTCTTTTGTAGCCCAATCTACCAGTGCACCCATCCCTATTTATCTCCGTAAAAATTAAGAATTGAATTTAAGGAAGTCTCAAATTCATCCCCATGATAAGGATAAGAAGATTCTTCCTCCGTAATATCGCCGGATCCGGAAGAATAACCACTGGCAGCATAATAATCGCTATTATAATATGACTGACCGGTATAAAGCCCCTGTTCAGCTTTTAAATAATCATAGTTTTCATCAAAGGCAGCATAATCCCACCTTACACTCTTCTGATAACCCCTGGCCTTTATATAATCTGCCAGGCTCCTGCTTTCTCCATAAACTCCTGCAAGAAGGGCATCCTTTGCAACATTTTCAAATGCACCCTTTTCAAAAGAGCCTTCTCCCCACATGAATACAATAGAAAGATTTGTGCAGTCCTTACAAACATTTTCCGGCACGTCTTCCCTTACAAAATGACCAAAATAAACCCAGTAAAGGTTTTTATGACCTGCAAAACAGTTATCCGGTAAAGGAAGGGCTTCGTAAGTAGAGCTGTTTACTGCATAAAAGGAATTTCCAATATCAACACAAACATATTTGTCTTTAGCGGCATTAATTCTTTTTTTGATTTTATAGAATGAATCTGGAGACTGACTTCCTGAAAAATAAATGTATTCAATAGGACCGGCAAGGCTGCTGTCAGGATGATTCGTAAAAAATTCATGAAGGGACTGAATCATTGAAGGGGTAACTTCTGAAGGTAAAAAGTCAGGAGACAGAACTATCTCATAGTTTTTGCCGGCTTCTAAAGACCTGACTGTTTCTACCAGTTCAGCAAGCCTTACATCAAGCACAGCAATTTCTTTATTTTCTATATCCACGTCCGAAACAGCAAATACCTGCTGACAGAAAAAAAGCATGGATAAAGCTGCGACAGCTATCTTCCTCTTCATATTAATTTAATTATATCAAAAATCTCTATAGCTGTCCTCTAAAAAAGCAGGGTTTGACAAAAATTTTCAATCAGGCATAGTCTTAAAGAATTTGCCCACTATTTCCTTGGATTTTATAACATTAATAAAAGCCTTAGGGTCCTTTGTGCGGATTGCCCTTTCTATACTACCGCTTTCAGATGAAGAAACCACGCAGTAAAGAAGATAATGCTTGCTTCCGCTGTACTGGCCGGTTCCTTCAAATAAAGTTGCTGTATGATTGGTTAAAAAGAGGATTACTTCAAATATTTCTTCCGGTTTGTCAGTAATTATTAAAAGAGTTGTCTTGGAATACTTTTTATAAAGCAGGTTTATGGTAACGGTGCTTACATACTGAAAGATAATTGAATAAAGAGCCTTATCCCAGCCCATTAAAAAGCCTGCAGCCACAAGAATAAGACAGTTAAAGGCCAGTATATAGTTCCAGGCAGATTTTCCTGTACGTTCACTTATGTATATAGAAATAAAATCTGTTCCCCCGGAAGAACTTTCTGCAAAAAGACAAAGGCAGACAGAAACGGCACAGAGGATTCCCCCAAAAACTGAACACAAAAGCAGGTCCTGAGTAAGGTGAAGGGCTTCTACCCCGCTTAAAAGGTCTGTAAAAATACCGGAAACCACAATCATTACCACACTGAATATGGTAAATTTCTTTCCGATAAACTTAAAGCCAACTATTACAGGAATTGCATTAAAGGCATATACAAGAATAGAAAAAGGAACTTTTATATTAAAATATCTCAGGGCTACAGCCTGAATTAAAAGGACAAGTCCGGAAAAGCCTCCCGGAAAAAGGTTTGCAGTATATACAAAGACATTAACATCCAGGGCAAAGAGAAATCCCCCGGCTATAACAAGAAGCAGGCGCTTTAAGTCGTTCATAATAGAATTTTTCATTAAATTCTATTATGAACGTAAACAGTTTTTTTGCAACTATACAAAGCTCTACTGTAATATGGCACCCTAACAATGGAACTTCGTTCCATTGTTTGCGAGTTTTACCTGCGGTAAAACTCGTGTACGGATTAAATAAGAACTATTGAAGTATTGCACCCTTATCTGCTGAAGAAACAAGTTTTGCGTATCTTGCGAGGTAGCCGGTTTTTACTTTTGGCTCTGGGGCGGTCCATTTTGCTTTTCTTGCGGCAAGTTCTTCGTCGCTTACATCAAGGTGAATCTTGTAGTTGTTAATATCAAGGGTAATTTTATCTCCCTCTTCTACAAGAGCAATTGGTCCTCCAACAGCTGCTTCCGGTGAACAGTGTCCAAGGGATGCACCGCGGGTAGCTCCTGAGAATCTTCCGTCTGTAATAAGGGCAACCTGCTTGTCCAGACCCTGACCTGCAAGTGCTGCAGTTACAGCAAGCATTTCACGCATACCAGGTCCGCCTTTTGGTCCTTCATAACGGATAACTACAACATCACCAGGCTTAATCTGAGCCTTCTGAACAGCTTCCATAGCTTCACTTTCGTCATTAAATACCCTTGCAGGTCCTGTATGGAGCATAAGTTCCTTAGCACAGGCAGAACGCTTAACAACAGTTCCGTTTGGAGCAAGGTTACCAAAGAGAATGGCAATTCCACCGTTGTCACTGAATGGATTTTCAATAGGACGAAGGATTTCCGGATTGCGGTTTACAACTCCCTTAATGTTTTCGGCAATTGTTTTACCAGTTGCTGTAATAAGGGAAGTATTAATAAGGTTTTTCTTTGCAAGTTCAGCAAGTACAGCCTGAACACCACCGGCATCATCAAGTTCACACATAAAGGTATGTCCTGCAGGTGCAAGGTGACAGAGGTTTGGTGTACGGTTAGAAATCTCATTTACTTCATGAAGGTCAAGTTCAAGACCGGCTTCGTGCATAATTGCAGGAACATGAAGCATTGTATTTGAAGAACAGCCTAAAGCCATATCAGCAGCAAGGGCATTGCGGAAATTTTCTGCAGTCATCATGTCTCTTGCAGTAATTCCCTTACGGTAAAGGTTCATTACGGCCATACCAGCATGCTTTGCAAGAGCAATACGTTCTCCTGTAACAGCAGGAATAGTTCCGTTTCCAGGAAGACCAAGACCAAGTACTTCTGTAAGACAGTTCATTGAGTTAGCTGTAAACATACCAGAACATGCACCACATCCAGGACATGCACGGTGTTCCATTTCTTTAAGCTGAGCTTCTGTTACCTTACCAACAGCAAGGCCGCCTACAGCTTCAAACATATCTGTAAGGGAAAGATTTTTTCCGGAATAAGGATTTGATGAATCATTACCAGGAAGATGACCAGGCATCATTGGACCGCCGGATACAAATACAGTAGGAAGATTAAGGCGGGCTGCAGCCATGAGCATACCAGGAACAATCTTGTCACAGTTAGGAATCATTACAAGAGCATCAAACTGATGTGCCTTGGCAACACATTCAACAGAATCTGCTATAAGTTCACGGGTAACAAGGGAATACTTCATTCCCTCATGTCCCATGGCAATACCGTCACACACACCAATAGCAGGAAATTCAATAGGAGTTCCTCCTGCCATACGTACTCCGGCTTTTACAGCTTCCGAAATACGGTCCAGTTCAATGTGACCAGGGATAAGTTCATTTTTTGCACAGATGATACCAACCATTGGCTGGGCAAGTTCTTCATCTGTATAACCTGAAGCATAATAAAGTGAACGGTGTGGAGCACGGGCTGTTCCACAGCAGGCGTTATCTGATTTTTTTGCCATAATTCTACCTCGAAATATAAATCAATTACAATTTTCAAGGTGAATTATACCTTTGTATTTACATTGCGTAAAGTGAAACTATTTTTACATCATATTGCATAAAACGCAATACACCTACGATTGGAATGAATATTCAACACTTCCGTCATCAAGAGTAGTAGTTGTAAGTTCCCTTCCTGTAACCCCGCTTACAACCGTTATATCTCCGGCATTTTCCAAAATAAAGACAGGACCGTTATATTGATATTCCGGTTCACATTCCGTTTTTACAGTAATAACCCTTCCTTTTACTGTAATAATCAGATCAACACTCACTCCGTCTGTAGTATATCCTGAGTTTCCGCCCATACACTGGGTAACGGTAAAAGCTGATTCTTCAGAAATCAGAGTTCCGTCTATAATTGCGCTTTGTTCATAATTATTAGAGTCGTATTCAGGCATATAAAACTCCGCATAACCGCAGGTACCGTAATACTTAATGCAGTCTGACAGAAGTGCCCGATACTCACTAGAAATACCGTTATATTTATATTCGCTTGATTCGCTTGAATTAACAACATAACGCTTAAGCGTTTTT
>NZ_JAILGZ010000151.1 GCF_024696245.1 Treponema sp. | reverse complement strand
TCATCCTGACAACCTGTCATTACTGCACATGCAATTGCACTAAGGGAAAGTGCTTTAATAAGATTTTTGATTGACTTTTTCATCTTTACTCACTCTCCTATTTTAGAAATCCCATTCATCGTCTTCTGTATTTACAGGAATAAGCTGCCAGCGCTGACGAATAGCAGTATTAGTATAATAGTTACGATAAGTTGTTTCTGATCCTACCCATCCAGGATAATAACCGTAACTTGACATCCAGAGAATGTTTGAACCATTCAGCTGAGTAGATTCAACTTTTGTAGTTTTAAGCCAGGTTGAAACATACTGCTGTGTTGCATAGTTCTTAATCTTGTAAACACCATCTGTGTATCTTTCAAATACAAAGCTCTGTTTGTCATCATCAGCATCACGGGTAGCCATAGTACAGGTTCCGTTTGCTTCTGTACCGTTAGATGCAATTGCAAGACCTGAATAGCGGTTAATAAGCTGATAACCATTATTTGTAGGAACAAGACGATACTGATACAGATACTGATCACGGAAAAGAGTGCTGTCAGAATCACCACTTGGAGCTGTTGCAGTCCAGCTGGCATTTGTACCCTGATAGCAGTATTCAAGATTAGTCATGTACTGACTGTTTGCATTCCTGATGTAGTAGTACTGAGGATAGTTAATTTCTCCAGTTTCTACATTTGGACAGAGAGCTTCACTAAAGAACGCATTACATTTTGGTGCTGAACTTGTATCATCAAATTCAACCTTCATAAGAACCTGCTCGTTGTCAAATGTTGAAGACTTACCAAAAGCAGGACCCCAGCGGTCACCAAGATAAAGCCATGAGTTAGTTCCTGAACCATCAGTTGCAGTAAGCTTAAAGATATAAGCTGGCTGTGAACGGTCAGAGTGGCGGTCGTTAGAAGAGTTGTTACCACCATTATCATTATCTGAGAATACACCAATTGAATACCATGGACCGCCAATGTTATAAGCGTAGAAAGCTCTTGAAGGTGTTACGTTCCAACCGTCAGTATCAGATGTTACACAGTAATAAACACCGTTTCTCTTAATAAGACAAGGAGCTTCTTTCTGGTTAATCTTAAGGGCATCCTGAACCATCCAGTTTGTATCAACATCAAGATAATCATCAGTAAGCCTGTAAAGATTCATTGCTGTATTTTCTGAAGAAGAAGCCATAAAGTAACCTGTACCGTCATCATCTACAAAGAGAGTACAGTCACGGGCCATGTAACCATATGGAAGACCGTTATTTGAATAATCACTTGTGTAACCTGAGTCATGAATATCCAGTGCAGGATCATCAAATGGACGGAATGTCTTCAAATAAGTAAATTCCTGATCAGGGTAATCACCATAAGCAACAACTACAGAAGCATATCCGTAGTTCCAGCCTGTACCTTCACGGTGAGCCCAGAGAACGTACTTACCTGTTTTTTCGTTATAAACAACCTTTGGACGTTCAAGGAAGTATCCGTCAGTCCAGAGTTCAGGAGATGAGCTTTCCGGCAGGATATTGCAGCGCCACTCCCAGTTAACCATATCTGTAGAACGATAGCATGCTACACCACGGGCATTACCACTTGAGTAACGGTATTCACCGTACCAGTAAATGTATTTGCCTACCTTTTCGATTGTACCATAGTCAATGCTACCATCTGAGTTCTTTTTATGCTTCACAGTCTGAAGCATACAGCCACCGTCGCCAAAGAGAGTATTTCCGTCAGTATCATAATGATGGACACCAGACAGAAGAACACCTTCCTGTACGCCGTTTGCAGTTCTGGAACCTTCTACAACTTCATCAGATGTATTAAGGAGACTGCACGAAGCTGAAACCAGAACAAAAACCGTTGTTGCCATAGCAAACAGAACTTTTTTCATCCTTCTACCACCTTTTCTAGAAATAATGGGGAGAGCTGATTTCTAACATAAGAAACTGACAGTCTGGAATGTAAAGACACCACTGCCCCCCATTTTTTCATATATTTATGAAAACCTTTTCATAAATCATAGCATGGGTCATTTAAATATGCAAACGATTTTAATAAGAATTTTATTGAATTCAGGGTATTTTTTTACAGGTAAAGTCTTTTTCTTATAAAAAATTAAGGGCGGTAAAAGCCGGCTTTTAAAGACACTTTACAGGCTTAAAAACCAAAACCCCTGTTTATAAAACAGGGGTCTTAAACATATATATGGATTAAAAAATATTTTTATGCTTCAGTTCCGTATACTTCAATCTGGGTAAGGGCCGGGAAAGGAGAAGGATCATCAGCCTTTATTAAAGAATGAAGCTTAAGGGAAGTTACTTCTTTTGCAGGGAAGCGGAAGCTCTGGGCATCTCCCCTCTTTTCAAAATCCATAACAAGTTCAGAACCATCACTAAAAGTAATTGAACCTTTAGTCCACCATGCATCATGAGGAAAATCTGCCCTAAGGTAAATTACAACTTCATCAACCTTAACCTTGCGGCCAAAATCAAGGGTAAGTTCAGCCTGAGGATTTTTATTGATTCCCCAGCTTGAATATGGCCATTCACCATGGAAGGTATTTGCAAGAAGACCGTCAATTGCGTTTCTTGAAGCAAATACTGATTCACCACGGGTTTCTACGTTGGCAGATGTATGTGGGAAAAGGGCTGTGTTTTCGTGGCAGTCCCATACGTTAAGGGCAAGATTTTTACGTACTGATATTTCTGCAGGAAGAGCTTCCCTGGCATAAAGATAATGACGGCTGCCTGTAAATGCCTTTGGATTGTAAGACATCTTTTTTTCGTCAAAGGGAATTTCAATTGTAAATACACCGCTTAAAAGTGTAAAAGAAAAATCCATACAATCATCAAGCTTAACTATTGTATAAACTTTATCACTGCTGGAAGAAAGCTGAATTTTATCACCCTTCTGGTATTCACCATCAAAAACTGCAGCCAGTTCTACTGCATCTGTTTTTTCAAAACGCACATTATTCTGCGCATCAAGAATTTTTATAGTATAATTTGTCATATTTCCTCCTAAAGAAATACAGGCCCAGAATTCAGCCTAAAAATACATCTCTTCAATCTTATATAGGCAAAAGTGATATGTCAATTAAAAAAGTGATATCACTTTAACTAATTTTATACTAATTTTCTTTACAAATAAAACTTTATGACTTATTATAACTTTTAGATTTTAATTTTGAGGAGTAATTCCATGGAAATGAAGGATTTTTCACTTACAGGAAAAGTTGCATTCGTAACTGGTGCAACATATGGAATCGGATTTGCAATTGCTACAGCATATATCAAAGCTGGTGCTAAAGTTGCATTCTGCGACATCAATCAGGAAAAAGTTGACCTTGGATACAAGGCTTATGAAGAAGCAGGCTGCAGGGACAGCGTTAAAGGTTATGTTTGCAACGTAACTGATGAAAATGCAGTAAAAGAAACTGTAAAAAAGATTAATGCTGATCTTGGAACAATTGATATTCTTGTAAACAATGCAGGTATCATTAAGCGTATTCCTATGCATGAAATGAAGCGTGAAGAATTCCAGGCTGTTATTGATATTGACCTGGTTGCTCCTTACATCGTAGCTTCTGCCGTAATCCCACAGATGATCGAAAAGGGACACGGAAAAATCATCAACATCTGTTCTATGATGTCTGAACTTGGCCGCGAAACTGTTTCTGCATACGCAGCAGCTAAGGGTGGTCTTAAGATGCTTACACGCAACATCTGTGCTGAATACGGTCAGTACAACATTCAGTGTAACGGTATTGGACCTGGTTACATTGCTACTCCACAGACTGCTCCTCTCCGCGAAAAGCAGGCTGATGGTTCACGCCATCCATTTGATCAGTTCATCTGCGGTCGTACTCCTGCAGGACGCTGGCTTCAGACAGAAGAACTTCAGGGACCAGCAGTATTCCTTGCTTCAGATGCATCAAACGCTGTAAACGGCCACGTTCTTTATGTAGACGGTGGTATTCTTGCTTACATCGGAAAACAGCCGTAATTAAGGTTTTATATGAATTCATCTCAAGATGCCGGAACAATTATATTTGAAACTCTCAAAAACGAATTGCTGGATCTTACGATAAAGCCTGGTGAAGAGATATCAGAAAATAATCTTTGCCAGCGCTTTAATGTAACCAGACCTCCAGTCCGTACAGCATTGCGAAGGCTGAGTGACATGGGGCTTGTAGAAATTAAACCTTACTACGGCACCCATGCAACACTTCTCAACATGGACAAGGTTTTTCAGATTATCCATATGAGAACTGTTCTTGAGGCAAATATTATTACTGAATTTATTGAGTCCGATCCATCTGCCTTCGTAATTGAAGAGCTGGAACACAATATTCGCCTTCAGAAAATTCTTCTTTCTGAAAAAGAGATAGACAGCACACAGTTTTTTATGCTGGATAATCAGCTGCACCTTATATGGTACCGCGAACGTAACTGTGAACATATTTGGAATATGATTCAGGAACAGAAGATTGAGTATACCCGTTTCCGTATGCTGGATTACAAAAATTCAATGAGTTATACAGCAATGGTTACAGGGCACGAAAACCTTGTTAATGCTATTAAAAACAAGGAATCAGCTTCCATAGAAAAACTTCTGGGTCAGCATTTGCACGACGGTATCAGAAGAACAAACGAAAGTGTACTTAAAGAATGTTCCCACTACTTTATTACACCACAGCAGAAAGACTTCTGGAACAATTATACACAGCAGTATTACAACTAATTAATTTTTAACAAGGAGACGTATTTTATCATGGACGTACGTTATTCAACAGGAAAAGAAGCTTTTAAGCACATGACTACAGAAGAGCTTCGCAAGGAATTCCTTATTCAGAATATTTTTAATGCCAACGATGTAAGCGCAGTTTACTCTCACGTTGACCGCATTGTTACTTTAGGTGCTATGCCTGTAACAGAAAAAGTAGATCTTGAAAAAAACATTGATGCAATGAAAGATTTTGGCGTTAACTACTTTCTTGAACGCCGTGAACTTGGAATCATCAATATTGGAGAAACAGGTACTGTAGAAGTTGACGGGACTGCTTATACCCTTAAGCACTACGATGCACTTTATGTTCCAATGGGAACTAAAAAAGTAATTCTTTCTTCTGCAGATTCAGCTAAACCTGCTAAGTTCTACATGAACTCTACACCAGCTCACAGGGCTTTCCCACTTAAGCTTATTACTCTTGAAGATGCAAAACATGTTCACATGGGTTCCCTTGAAGAAAGCAATGAACGTACAATCAACCAGTATATCCACCCGGATGTTCTTGATACCTGCCAGCTTTCTATGGGTCTTACTCACCTTGAACCAGGTTCTGTATGGAACACAATGCCTGCCCACACTCACGAACGCCGCATGGAAGTTTACTTCTACTTTGACATTCCTGAAGATCAGGCCCTCTTCCACTTCTTTGGTGAACCACAGGAAACACGCCACATTGTAATGCACAATGATGAAGCTGTTATTAACCCAAGCTGGAGCATTCACTCTGGTTGTGGAACACGCAATTACACCTTTATCTGGAGTATGGCTGGAGAAAACCGTACTTATACTGACCAGGACTGGATTAAAACACAGGACCTGCGCTAAACAATTGTAGTAAATGCTGTAAAGCACTTACATAAACGTACTCATAGGGCGGCAGCTTCGGCTGCCGTCTTTTTTT
>NZ_JAILGZ010000150.1 GCF_024696245.1 Treponema sp. | reverse complement strand
TACAACAGTGCAGCTTTTACATCCTGATTCAGCAGAAATCCTGGCCCTTAGTGTAAAAAATATTTTTAACGGGGTAGCCAGCACTTCTGTAGAAGTAAAAACAGAACCTGTTTCTGGATATGGAGAAGCTTATCGTCTGGCAAGAAGTTCCGGTATGGATTATTTCCTTCTTCTTAATACAGATGAAACGGAACGTTCCTTTACTATTTCTGCTGTTTTGTATTCTGCAAGGACAGGAACAAAGACATCTGAATTTCATATTTACAGAACAGGGAATGACAGGGTTGCAAAATCTTTAAGACGTCTCCGTAGTGCTGTTCTTGATATTCTTCCTGTAAGGGGAAAGGTTTTACAGATTGCAAATGGAACCATCCTTACAGATCTTGGAAAAAGTGACGGCATTGTAAAGGGAGCAGAATTTGATGTTGTAAGAAAGGGCACTATTGTTACAAAAGATTCAGGTCCCGGCCTTACTTACAATGAATCCAATATTATAGGAAGCTTTGTTGTAGAAAGGGTTGATGAAGAAATCTGCGAAGGAAAATATACAAAGAAAGGTTTCTATGACACCCTTAACCAGGATGATGAAGTTGTTCTTGTAAAGATTCCGGAAGAGAAAGCAGCTAAAAAGACAGATGCTGCCAACGAAACCCGGCCTGGTGCAGATAAGGAGGGCCTTCCTTCTACACAGCAGGCTAAAACAATAGAGCGTGAATCCCTTAAGGAGAGTTTAAAATCTCCTGTAAAGGAAACAACCCTTATAAATCTTATTGAACAGGTTTATTAATTTTCTTTTTCAAAAAGATTCAGTGTACTTTCAATCCAGCGGTTGGCAAGAACAGGGTATTCGTCTTCTACCAGAAGAAAGCAGGAAAGGGCAGAGGCGTATTTTCCTGTAAAGTAATATGATTCTCCCAGGTAAAAGTTTGCCCTGTTGCTGGCATTTTCTGAACGGTTCTGGGCAAGGAATTTTTTAAGTTCACTTTCTGCAAGCTTAAAGTCTTCCTTAATGAAAGATTTTCTCAGTACTTCAAAAAGAAGATAATCATCTCCACCGGAAGGGCTTATAAGGTCATCTTCAAAAATATACATATCCAGGGTCTTTTTTGCAGAAGATGAGTTTTTTCCTAAAAGGGAAAGGGCTGCATTTTCTGAATCCTTTGAGATTGTACTTTCCTTTTCGGTCTGGCTGTTAAGGACATCAATGTAAGGCAGGGGCTGTTCCCTGAGCTGGCCGTCTTTATATTCATTTTTTCGTGTATTTTCCTGAACTGTAGGCTGAGCTTCCTTTTTTGAATATCTTTTAAGTTTTGTTCCTTCAGAAGTTGTGTTTACTCCCGGAAGAATAATATAGAAGGGTTTGCCGTCTTTTTCTTCTGGTTTTGCATCCAGTTCTTCGTCATAGTAAAGGTCACTGCCTGTCCAGCTTCCTTCACCTGTTACAGAAATAACGGCATAAAAATATTCAGAATAATCTTCCGGTGTATCTGCAAAGGTTTCTGCCTGAGAAGAAAGTTTTGCAAGAGGCTTTAGATTATCAAGGTCTTTTGTAGAGTTAAAAGGTCTGTTTCTTCTATATATAAGAAGGGAAGTTATATGGCTCCCTTCTGTTTTTTCCGGCAGCTTCCAGGAAACTACAATTTTTTTAGATGAGGCAGATGTATTGATTCCTGAAACAATTGGTCTCTGGGACTGGGCAAAAAGACTGTTGCTGAGGGCAAAAAGTATTGTAAACGCAAGTATAATTTTCTTCATGTTTAAATAGTGACTCAATTTAAGCAGTTTGACAAGTATGGAAGTTTTAATTATCCTATGTTTATGTTTGTTTCTGTAATAGTGGAACCAGGTGGAATGGACAGTGCAAAGTCTCTCGTTAATATCCTTACAATGTATGGATTTAAAAAAATTCAGCGTTCCTGCTGGGAATGTATGAGCATTAACGAAGAAACTGTTTCTTCCCTTAAAAAAGATGTGGACAGGGTAACTGATTATTATGATAAAATCCGCATGTATCAGTTTCCTGTAAATGGTCTTTTTGTAATAACTGAACTTAAACAGAAAAAATGGAAAAAAGCCCAGTTTAAGGCTCCTGACAGGCCTGCTTCTCCATCAGACCGCGCCCCAAAATATTGAATACCTCATTATTTTTCTCAAAACAATGTATCTAAATTAAGAAAAATTTATTTTTAGGATAGTAATATGCTTGAAGATTTAAAAGAACCCGTAGAACAGCTTAAAAAGGATATTGAAGATGTATGGTCACGTCTTAATCCGGAAGAAATACGGGCAAAAATTGCAGAAAAAGAAGCTTTAACTACAGCTGAAGGTTTCTGGGATGATAACGACAAGGCTACAAAAGTAATGAATGATATAAAAATGCTTAAGGGCCGTGTTGAACCCTGGGAAGAACTTCGTAAAACTGCAGATGACCTTCTTACCCTTTACGAACTTGGAATGGAAGAAGGGGATCAGGGAGTAGAAGACGAACTTAAATCCATGTACGAAAAGGCTAAGGCTGAATATGACCATCAGAGCATCCTTAACCTTCTTTCAGATGAAGTTGATAAAAATGACTGCTTCCTTTCTGTTCATGCAGGTGCCGGTGGAACAGAGGCCTGTGACTGGACCTTTATGCTTTCCCGTATGTACCAGAGATGGGCTGAACGTCATGGCTATAAGGTAGAAGTGCTTTCTCAGGAAGAAGCCGAAGGAGGTCTTAAATCAATTAATATGAAGATTTCAGGACCTTACGTATTTGGTTATACAAAGGGTGAGGCAGGTGTTCACCGTCTTGTCCGCATTTCTCCTTTTGATGCAAATGCAAGACGTCATACTTCCTTTTCTTCTGTTTATGTATTCCCGGTACTTGATGACTCTATAGAAGTAAATATTGATCCTAAGGATCTTCGTGTTGATACTTACCGCTCTGGTGGTAAGGGTGGTCAGCATGTTAATAAAACTGAATCTGCTGTCCGCTTTACTCACCTTCCAACCGGTATAGTTGTTGCCTGTGACAGTGAACGCAGTCAGCTTATGAATCGTGCAACAGCCATGAGTATCCTTAGATCAAGACTTTATGAATATTATAAGGATCAGCAGGAAAAGGAGAATTCAAAGTTTGCCGGAGAAAAGAAAGATATTTCTTTTGGAAGTCAGATTCGTTCTTATGTTTTCCAGCCTTATACAATGGTTAAGGATCACCGTACAAAATACTCTGTTGGTAACATCCAGGGTGTTATGGACGGTGATATAGACGGATTCCTTGATTCATATCTTAGTGCCAAATGGAAGGGAGTTGCTTCTGACGGTATTGATGATGATGATGACCTTGGTGAAGATTAATTAATGAAGAAAAGTTTTCGCTGCTGTATAGTTCTTTTTCTCCTCATTTCAGGTGGAGTTTCTTTTTGTGATAACTGGACTCTTGCAGCAACGAAATTTACTTTTACAAGAAAGACTCCTGTTTCTTCTGCCCAGGAATCAGCTGCAACAATTCTTCCATCCCTTATTCTTGAACGTATAGCAGACAGTCCTGCCAGAATGACAACAGATGAAGAACTGCTGGACCGTAAACTTAATGAATATCTTACGGAAAGGCAGAGTCTTTTTCTTCAGCTGTCCAAGGAAGTTCAGACAAGAGATTCACTTGTTTTAACGGAAGATAATCCCCGTAAATTAAAAAAGCTTATAGCTGCAGAAAACGAAAAAATAGAAGAGATTCAGCAGCAGATTCAGGAAAATATCAGTAACTGTGAAAAGGCAAAGGCTCAGGTAGAAAAAAGAAAGGCCGGTGCTGAAAATACAGAAGAAGATGAGTCTAAGGGAAGATTTTCTTTTTTTCCATTTAATCCTTTTTCTGACTCAGAGGAAGAAGAAGATCTTGTTGATTATCCTTCCGCAGAAACCCTTGTTTTTTATAATAATGACAGTACTTCACTTCTTTCTTTTTCTGATGAAATTACAGCGGATGCTTATACAGGCCGTAAGTTTGAAAAAGAAGTTGTATCAAAAAAGATTAACGGCCTTATATGCGGAAGCATTACAGTCTATGGTGACTACGCCTCTGTAACTGCTTCCCTTTATATTTATCCTGGTGCAAAAAATGCAGGAACTGTAACGGAAGTAGGGAGCTTAAACGACTGTATGTCCATTGCTTCAAACATTGCCCGCTATATGATTCCAAAAATCCTTAACAGCCGTCCTGTAGAAGTGAATGTAAATATTTCTTCCGAAGAAGAAGTTATTCCTGTTGTTACTGTTGACGGAGTTGTATTCTCTAATTATTCAAGACTCATTTTTGATTCAGGAATTCATACACTGGAATTTTCTGCAAAAAATTATATGACAAAATCCATAACCTACAATTTTGAAGGTGACAGAAAATTTACTGTTGAAGTTCCCATGGAAAAAGAAAATAAGGGGCAGGTTCTTCTTTATCTCAGGTATCCTGTTCTTTCTACTGTTTATGCAGATGGAAAGTTAAGCGGTAAAATAGCAGATGACATGCTTTCTGTTCCTGTTACGGTTAACGGCAATGCTGTTATTGGTCAGGTTGTTTCTGACAGTGATTCTTCCTATTATTTTTATTACATTCCGGAAAATCTTTCAGAGTCCATGTCTGATATAATGGTAAAGGGAAAATCTACAGATGTGGCAGCCCAGATAGAAAAAAGAAGAATATGGATGTACCGTTCCTATTCCCTTCTTGTGCTTTCACTGCCTTTTACTTTGTATTCTCAGGGCCGTTATCAGAATATGGTTAACGGTTATAATGCTGGTACTTATACCAATGTGGATGAGATTAATAAGTGGAATACATATCAGACTATAAGTACTGGGGTTACAATAGGCTGTGCATGTTTATTTGCCTTTGAACTGGTAAGATATTTAAGGACTGCAAATAAGGCCCTTCCGGTTTATGCAGTTCCTGCAAAAGAAAGGGATATTCTTAAAGCAGAGGACTGGTATAAGGCCAGTCTGAATTCAATGATAGAAGAAAAGTTGTCCGTAAAAAATAATCCTGAAGAAGATACTTCCGTTAAGTCTTCTTCAGATACAGATATAAATAATTAAATACAGGAATGGTAAAAATGGCAAAACTTACTTTTGGTCAGAAATTAAAATCTCTTTTTGGTTTGTACAAGGGGGCCGGGGATGATTTTTTTGAAGAACTTACAGATGCCCTTATAGAAGGTGATCTTGGTGCAAAGTCTGCTGTAGAAATTGTAGATGCCCTGGAAAAAGTTTGCAGGGAAGAAAAGATTTCCGGAGAAGAAGAGGTTGCTGCCCAGCTTAAAAAAATGCTTTTGTCTTACGTTAAAAAAACTGACTTTAATCCTGATCCTTCAAAAGTAAATGTGTATATGCTGCTTGGGGTAAACGGGGTTGGAAAAACTACAAGTGCTGCAAAGATGGCTAAGTTTTACAGCCAGAAGGGAATCAATGTAGTATTGTCAGCTTCTGATACTTTCAGGGCTGCTGCTGTAGATCAGATTGCCATGCATGGAGAAAAACTTGGTGTAAGGGTTGTTAAACATCAGATGGGAAGTGATCCTGGTGCTGTAGTTTTTGATGCCTGTGAATCTGTTCGTGCTGCCGGAGGGGGACTTGTAATTGCAGATACAGCAGGTCGTCTTCATAATAAAGAAAATCTTGTAAACGAACTTAAGAAAATTGACAGAATTGCTTCTTCAAAAGCAGATGAAGCCTGTTATAAAAAGATTCTTGTAATTGATGCAACTACAGGACAGAATGCAGTCCGTCAGGCAGAGGTATTTAATGAGGCTGTAGGTCTTGATGCCCTTGTCCTTACAAAATATGACTCTACTGCTAAAGGTGGAGAAATTGTTACCATTGGAAAGGATCTTGGTATTCCGGTTCTTTTTGTTTGCACTGGAGAAAAATACGAAAATATTGCTTCCATGGATTGTGAAAAATATATTGACGAATTTATGAGTGCAAAATAAAAGCAGGATTTTTTATGGATATAATTTTCTGGTCTTTAGGTGCAATTTTAAATTTTTTGAATCCTCAGGTACCTGCAGCTCAGGAGTGGTATTTTTCACGCTCCGGCTATGCTGAATACCAGAAAACATTCCGTCATTATTATGATTATGGTGAATATCTTCCTCAGGAAAATCTTTTTTATTCTGATGACAGTGTAGAGGATGCCGGTCTTCTTGAATCTGAAGCAGGTCTGGAACTGACAGATCTTCTTGAAAACCCGGCTTATGGTCCTCAAAGCGAAGGGGCTATAGAAGGGGGAGAAGTTAATATTCCTGAAGCTTTCTATAGAAAAAATGACAACACCCTTTCTTACTTTCAGTATGGAGAAGAAAAGCTTTCTGTTTTAAAACTTCCTCAGGGGACTGCTTTAGTAAGCGTAAACAGTAATGAAATTATTCAAAGGCTTTACGGAGATGATAATCTTTTAAGGGAAAAAACTTTCTGGAAGAGTAAAAGCCAGCTGGGAGCAGATCCTGTAAGAACAATAATTTTTGAATATTCAGACAGTGAAGAAAAAAATCTTTACAGAACTTATGAAAGTGATAAGGAAAGTCAGACCTATACAGAAAATATTTATAACCAGAATGGTAAGTGCACTTCAATAAAAAAATGGGTTATGAACGAAGAAAAGGGAAGGCTGATTCAGTCTGAGCAGTTTCTTATTTATGATGAAGAAAACCGTATTAAAGAAAAAAAATATAATGAATATATAACATCCGGCAATAAATCAAAAGTAAAGTTTAAGCAGAGATATCTTTATGACTACAAGGATTTTGCCGAAAGCCCTGATGAAGATTTCTACGAAAACAATGTTCTCCGTGTTTCAAAAAAGAATATTGATGATAAGAAAAAAATCATTACTTATTATTTTGATGATGATTTTAAAATGCAGGTTCTTTACGAACATGGCATTAAGGTAAAGGAAACTGTCTTCTATAATAATCAGGAAGTTCAGAGGTAGCAGAGTGAATTTATCGTCAAAGTTAAAGTGGATTTATTTTATTTCCAGACGTTTTTCTAAAATTGATTCCAGGGGAACTTCAAGACTTGCTTCCTTAGGTATATGTTTTGGTGTACTTGCCCTGGTCGTAATTATGAGTGTAATGAATGGCTTTCAGATGACTTTTATAGATGCCATTCTTGAAGTTTCTTCTTACCATGTTAATGTAAGGAATATTACAGATGAGAGTGAATTTTCTTCCTGGTGCAGTAAGGACGATAGAATAAAAAACGTAACTTCTTTTTATGATGCTCAGGGACTTTTAGCCGTTAATTCAGGTCAGCAGTGTGCATCCCTGATCAGAAGTATTGATATTGACGCTGCCCTTAAAGATAAAAATTTTATGAAGGAACTTAATATTATTTCCGGAAGTTTTAATCTTGATACACCTGATTCCATTGTAATCGGAAACTCCATTGCCCGTGCTCTTGGTGTTAATACAGGAAGCAAAATCTGTATTGCAGCCATGAGTGGTTCCAGTGATGTAAGCCTTTTATCTCAGTCCCGTATTTTTACTGTCAGGGGAGTTTTTTATTCCGGCTATCCGGAACTTAATTCAGCTTATTCCTTTGTTAATCTTGAAGCAGGTAAAAATAATTTTGGTAAAAAAGCCCTGCTTAATTACGGCCTTAAACTTAAGGATATTTCTCAGGTTAATTCCCTTATTCCTTCCATAAAAAAAGCTTTTCCTGATTCAGAGGTTTTGCCATGGACAGATTTTAACAGAAGTTTCTTTGGTGCCCTTCGTATGGAAAAAAATATTCTTCTCTTAATGGTTCTTCTAATTTTTTTAGTGGTAGCCATTAACATTCACAATGGTATGAAAAAACTTATTTATCAGAGAAAAAGTGAGTGTGCCCTTCTTGAAGTTTTTGGTGCTTACCAGAGGGAGTTAAAAAGTATTTTTCTTCTTCAGGGATTTATTACCGGTTTTAAGGGAGCTGTCAGCGGTTTAGCCCTGGGACTGGTGATTACATCCAATATGTCATTTGTATTCAGGGTAATGTCCAGACTTCAGTATTTATTTGAATATTTTATTACCTGGCTTTCTTCTCCAGCCTCCCTTGAGTATCTTTCTGAAAATACTATGTTTAATGTTTATGCCCGTATTCCACCACGTATGGAATTTGGTGAAATATTTTTAATTTTTATCTTTGGTGTTTTTTCATCAGTAGCAGCTTCTTTCCTTGCAGGTAGAAAGCTTCTAAAAGTTTCTGTAACGGAGGTTCTCAGAGATGAGTAATCTTATTCTTGATGTAAAGGATTTAAAAAAATCATTTGTAACTCCTGTAGAAAATATTCTCCTTTTTGAAAACCTTAATCTTCAGGTTCATGAAGGAGAAAGTGTAGTTATAGCCGGAAAAAGCGGTAGTGGAAAATCTACTCTTCTTAATATTATTGCAGCTCTTGATCATCCTGATTCAGGAAGTGTAATAATGAAGGGGGAAAACCTTAATAATCTTAAGGAAGAAGAACTTACTGTCTTTAGACAGAAGGTTCTTGGTCTGGTTTTTCAGTTTCATCATCTTCTTAAGGATTTTACTGCACTGGAAAATGTTTTTCTTCCGGCTTATATGGCAGGTGTACCTAAAAAAAGTGCTATGGAAAAGGCCAGGGCTCTTCTTGAGGATGTGGGACTTGCTGACAGGGCTTCTCATCTTCCAGGTCAGTTGTCCGGTGGAGAAAGGCAGAGGGTTGCTGTTGCCCGTTCTTTAATTAATGATCCTCAGATTGTTCTTGCTGATGAGCCAACAGGAAACCTTGATCCTGAGAATGCCCTTTTAATCGGAGACCTTCTTTTTAATATTACAAAACGCTATAAAAAAAGCCTTCTTATGGTAACTCACGATATGAAGCTTGCTAAAAAAGGCAGCATTACTTACTTTCTTGAAAACAGAAAACTTGTAAAGGAAAACTGATGAAAGCAGCAGCAAGTTTTTTTTATGCATCAAGAATACTTTTTCCCCGGTCAAGAGATGGCAGGGATCTCCTTGGACGTAAAAGTTTAAAGGGAGCCATGCTTTGTATTGGAATAAGTCTTGTTCCCCTTATTGCAGTTCTGGTAATAAGCCAGAGTATGATTCAGGGAATGACAAGCCGTATGATTCATCTTGCAACAGGAGATCTTCAGATTACTTATGATTCCATGTCCCGACATGTTTCCGGAGAAAGTGATTTTCTTATGACAGCTTCTTCCGTAAAAAAAATTGATGGTGTAAAGGATGCTGTGCCGGAAGTAAGAAGTCAGGCCCTTGCTTCTAAAGGTGGTATAAGAACAGGAGCTATGGTAAGAGGGGTAGAGAGTGATCTTTTTTCTAAAAACAAATATTTTTCTTCCCTTTTTGACTTAGTAGAAGGAAGCTGTGATTTGTCAGAAGGTAGAAGTGCTCTTGTAAGTAATAAAATGGCAGAAAGGCTTTCTTTAAAAACCGGGGACAGCCTTACTATAATAACCATTAATTCAAGTACAGGAAAAATGTCTCCAAAAGCCTCTGTTTTTAAGGTTAAAGGAATTATTTCTTCAGGTTATCAGGAACTGGACCAGCTCTGGATTTTTATTTCTATTTCTGATTCTTTTTCTGCCCTGTCTTTATCGGGAAGGGAATACTGTATTAATCTTTCTACGGAAGATCCTTTTTCTCCTGAGTTAAACCGGGTTTACCAGAATGTAAATGCCTGGCTCCAATCTGATAAGGAAAATGCATACTTTGATTTTGCAAAGCTTTATACCTGGAAGGAATTAAATGCTTCCCAGACAGAAAACTTTTCTTCTACAAAGCTTATGCTTCTTCTTATAATGCTTCTTATTGTTCTGGTGGCAAGCATTAACATAAGTTCAGCTTTAGTAATGATTGTAATGGAAAGGAGCCGGGAAATAGCAATCCTTAAAAGTACAGGGGCATCTCCTTATGGAATAGCCCTGGCTTTTATAATTACAGGACTGGGCTGTGGTCTTGGGGGTGTACTTATAGGACTTCCTGCAGGATTATTTGCTGCCGTTAATATTAATTATATAATTACTTTTATAGAAAGAATCGTTAATTTCTTTACAGGGCTGGGTTCTTCTTCTGATTTTCATCTGCTGGACCCTTCTTATTATATTCAGAAAATAGAAATAGAGATTCCCGGAGGAGAACTTATATTTATTGTTTTCTTTACCCTTATTCTTTCACTTTTAGTTTCACTTTTACCTGCCCTTAAGGCCGCAAAAGAAAAACCAATGGATACTTTGCGTAAAAACTGATATATGATAAAATAGAATCATTTAAATGAGGATTTAATATGATTTGCGATTTTTGTCACGAGAGAGAAGCAGTAATTTTTCTGGAGCAGACCACTGTAAATGGTCAGAAGCGCAAGGTGAACATTTGTATGGAATGTGCACTGGAGCGTGGTATTACATCTGATCCATCCTCAATTTCCTCTTCCATTGGTAATCTTTTTAAGGAACTTGCTTCTGTTTCTAAAAAAATTGCAGCTCAGGATAATAAAATGTGTCCTGTGTGCGGAACAAGTCTTGGCAGTATAAAAAAGACAGGTAATGCCGGTTGTCCTGAGTGCTATGCTATTTTTAAGGATGACATAAAAAAATTTTATGAAAGTCGGGGTGTTACAGGAAGTTACACAGGAAAGATGCCTTCCCGACTGGCAAGCTTTCACTCTGTTTTAACGGACAGAATAGCATTGCAGAACAAACTTAATGCTGCCTTGGAAAAGGAAGATTATGAAAAGGCTGCCATGTACAGGGATTATCTTAAGGCTCTGGAAAAAACTTCAGTTTCTGAAGGTGATGACAGTGAAAGATGGAGGCATGAAGGTGAAGACTGAGACTAATCTCAATGATGCCTGGTATGCCCAGTGTGGTAACGAAAACGATGTTGCTCTTTCTACAAAGATAAGGCTTTCCCGTAATCTTGCAAACTTTCCTTTTCCTTCAAGACTTTCTCCTGGAGAAAATGAAAGGATTCAGGCAATACTTATGGATGCTTTTAATAAAGTAGACGGAGAAAATTTTCATGCCATAAATATAAGTGCCTTAGACAAGGTAAGTTCAAGGATAATGGCAGAAAGGGAAATCCTGGAATCTGAACTTCAGACAGAAGGGGGAATCATTCTTCGTAACGACGGAAGGTTTTCAGGAACAGTAAATGTAAAGGATCATATTTGTATGTCTTCCTATACTGCAGGATTTGATATAGAAAAGACTTACGATAAGGTTAGTTCCTTTGATGATAAGATACAGAAGTATGTGCAGTTTGCTGCAAGTTATGACTTTGGTTATTTAAACTCCAGTCTTCTTGATTCAGGCAGCGGTATGAAAATTTCTGTAAGGCTTCATCTTCCATCTCTGTCACTTTTAAAGAAGATTCCGGCACTGGTAAGGGAATGTGCAGAAGATGGTTTTATTCTTTCTGCATCTTTCGGGTCAGGAGGAGCAACAGCCATTACTTCCCTTAATTCTTCCGGTGCAGCCCTTGGTTATTTTTATAATCTGGAAAATTTCAGCAGTGTATCCGGCAGTGAATTTGAACAGACAGCCAGTGCTGCTTCTGAAATTAAAAAGATTATAGATATGGAAAGAAATGCCAGAAGTCAGGTCTTTGCTTTATTAAAGACCGATATAAGGAACAGCATGAAACGCAGTATGGCTGTAGCAAGGGCAAGTATTTTTATTACCTTAAGGGAAGCCATAGATATAATAAGCATGCTTAAGTTTGCCAGGGATCTTGGTGTCTTAAGCGGGATCGATGATGAGCAGCTGCATGCGTTATTATATAGAATACAAAACGGACACCTTGAGTTTGTAATGAAAAACGGGTCCTTTAAATATGAAAATGATTTTAACGAAAAGCCTGTAAGAAAAATAGAAATGCTTCGTGCCCTTACTTTGCAGGAAGCTTTTGACAACGTAATACTTACGGTTTAAGGAGGCTTATGATGATCAATTTGAATTTTTCCCCAAGAGCAAAACGTCTTCTTGTAGCACTTGCTCCGGATGAAGCATATAAACTGGGAAGTACAACTCTTGAACCTGAGCATCTTATTCTTGCACTTTTAAAATCAGGGGATGGTCTTGGTTATATTACCCTCCGTACTTTAAGAATGAATGTTCTTACCCTTCAGCTTGCAATTGAACAGAGCATGACAGCTAAGATTGCAGACATAGAAGTATACGATCTTCCTCAGTCCCAGCGTCTTAAGAATGTTCTGGAACTTGCCCAGGGAGAAGCTTTAAGGTCAAACCTTTCTTATATTGGTACTGAACATTTTCTTTTAGGTGCAGTATGCGAAAATCCTTCCCTAATGAATAATTATTTTAAGAAGGCTGGAATAACTTATGATCAGCTTAGAAGTGCAGTTGCAGATGTAGAAAAGAAAGTTCCTTCTTCTGCAAGAATTGATTCTTCCTTTAAGCCTGGAATTCCAGGAGCTGACGGTGAACTTCTTATGTCAGACGGCAGCAGCAGAAGAAAGGCCAATGCTAATTCAGTTCTTGAAACTTTCAGCCGTGACCTTACCCGTAAGGCTCAGGAAGATGAGGCAGATCCTGTAATAGGCCGTGGTAATGAGATTCAGCGTCTTATTCAGATTTTAAGCAGAAGGCAGAAAAATAATCCTATTCTTGTAGGTGAACCAGGTGTTGGAAAAACAGCTGTTGTAGAAGGACTGGCTGCAAGAATCGTAAAGGGTATGGTTCCTAAGAATCTTCTTGATAAAAGGGTGCTCTGTCTTGATCTTGCTGCAATGATTGCGGGAACAAAGTACCGTGGTGAATTTGAAGAAAGAATGAAAAGAGTTATGAAGGAAATCAGTGAAAGTAAGAATGTAATTCTTTTTATTGATGAAATTCATACTATAATTGGTGCCGGCGGACCGGAAGGTTCAATGGATGCAAGTAACATGATGAAACCTGCTTTGAGCCGTGGTGAGATTCAGGTTATTGGAGCTACAACCAGTAAGGAGTACAGAAAGTACTTTGAAAAGGACAGTGCCCTTGCCAGAAGGTTTCAGAAGATTGTTGTAAATGAACCTGACCAGATAGAGAGCATTGCCATACTTCAGGGATTAAAACGTAAGTATGAAGAATTCCACAATGTTATTTACGATGATGATGTTATTCCTGCAATAGTTAAGTACAGTGCCCGTTATATTTCTGAACGCTATCTTCCTGATAAGGCAATTGATGTTCTTGATGAAGCTGGTGCTGCAAAGAAAATACTTGATGATGAACGTCCTGAAGAATTTTATGAGATAGAAAAAAATATCCAGGAACTTGTAGAAGAAAAATCCCTTCTTGTTCAGCAGCAGGATTATGAAAAGGCAGCCCTTATCCGTGACAAAGTCGGCCAGCTTAAACATCGTCTTGATGAAGTTAACCGTGAATGGAAAAACAGCGGCAACTCTAATGCAAAGCATGTTACTCTTGATGATGTGCTTTCAATTATCAGCCTTAATACAGGCATCGATGTTGAACAGCTGGATGATGGAGAAAGCCATCGTCTTGTAAAGATGGAAGATTATATTCATCAGACTGTGATTGGTCAGGATGATGCAGTTAAGCTTATCTGCAGTGCCGTAAGAAGAAACAGGGCAGGGGTGTCTTCGGTTAAGCGTCCTATCGGTTCCTTTATTTTCCTTGGACCTACAGGTGTTGGTAAAACTCAGCTTGCAAAGACTCTTGCTAAATTTCTTTTTGGAACGGAAGATGCCCTTATCAGGGTTGATATGAGTGACTATATGGAAAAGCATAATGCTTCAAGACTGGTAGGTGCACCTCCGGGATACATTGGTTATGACGAAGGTGGTACTTTAACAGAAAAAGTAAGGCAGCATCCATATTCCGTAGTTCTTCTTGATGAAATTGAAAAGGCTCATTCAGATATATTTAATCTTCTTTTACAGATGCTTGAAGAAGGTGAACTTTCTGATAACCTGGGACACACCATAAGCTTCAGGAATACTATCGTCATTATGACAAGTAATGCCGGTGCAAGAAACATTATGGCAGAAAACAGAATGGGCTTTTCTACATCTTCTACCGGTGTACTTCCTTACGAGGACATTAAGTCCAGTGCAATGGAAGAACTTAAGCGTATTATGACACCGGAACTTCTTAACCGTGTAGATGATATTGTTGTCTTTAACCCTCTGGATAAAAAGCAGATTGATGCCATCCTTAACATTCAGCTCAGGGAACTGGAACTGAGACTGGGTGAGCAGGACCTTTCCCTCTGCATAAAACCAAAGGCCAGGGAATATCTTATTGAACACGGCTATGACCCTTCTATGGGTGCCCGCCCGCTGCGCCGCCTTATAGAAAGGGAAATCGAAGATGAACTTGCAACCCTTATTCTTTCCGGTAAGAGGGGAAGTTCGGCAACTGTAATGGTAGATTACAATGGCGAAAAACTCACCGTTAAGTTTAAGAAGGAAAAGCACGAAAATAAAACACAACAGGCTTTACTTGTTGAAAATGTTTAAAACCTTGTATAATTAAAATAAGAGCAGGAGATAAAATAAATGAAAGAATTTTTACAGTATGACGAAGTAAGAAATAATGCCCTCATACTTGCAGATAAAATTTACCGTCAGGATAACTTTGTACCTGATATTATTTACACATCTTTAAGGGGTGGTGCCTACATGGCAAATGTAATAAGTGAATATTACAAGGTTGCCCTTAAGGATCATAAACCGGTTTTGTATGCAGCAGTTGTTGCCAGAAGTTATACTGATGTTTCAAAACATGAATCAGTAAGAATTGACGGATGGACTTATTCTCCGGAATATCTTCGTATGGGTGATAAGGTTATGCTGGTTGACGATATTTATGATTCAGGCAGAACCCTTAATTACCTTGTAAGCATTCTTCTTGAAAAAGGTGTGCCAAGAGAAAATATTAAGGTTGTTGTACACGATTATAAGGTTTATCATTATAAGGAACAGCCTCCTGTACGTCCTGATTACTGGTGCAGAAAGTTTGAAATCAATAATCCGGAACAGAATCCATGGATTAACTATAACAGCCATGAACTGGTGGGACTTACAGAAACTGAACTTGAAGAGAATTATTATAAGCCTTACCCGGAACTTAGAAATATTCTTGAACCACTTTTTAAACAGGATAAAAAATAAAAAATGAAAAAGACTGCCGCTATTGTTACTTCTTTACTTTTCTCTTTATGCCTTTCATCAGCTGCAGCTTTTTCTTCCAGCGATATTCTTTCTCCTGCTCCAGGTCAGTGGGTTAATGTTCAGCCTCTGGTTATTAATACTTCTGATGGAAGTGAAGTTTATTATTCCCTTACAGGAAGCGATCCTCTTGTTTCCGGTTTTTCTTATGACGGACCGGTGGTAATTGACGAGATAGGGGATGTAAAGGTAAGGATTGCCGCTGTTTCTAAAAACGGAGTACGTTCAGACTATACTGTTAATTACAGTGTAAGGCCTTCTTCTTTTTCTACGGCAGATTCTGATACGGCCCTTTTAATTCAGAACATTAATTCAAATCCTATTCTAAAATATACTCCCGGCAGTGAGTTTTATATTCCGGAAGATTTTTATTATTCATTAAATAACTCTCCTGTAATGGAAAAAGGACGCAGTCTTTTTATAAACAAAAGTAATATTCTTGAACATTATGCTGCCTGTACTTTAAGTAAGGGCTCCCTTAAATGGCATTTTGTAATCAGGATTTACGAAGCTTCTTCAACAGAAAAACTTATCAGCCGCAGTATTCCCTTTACAATTGATAACTGGACTGAATTTACTTATACCGGTGAAAACCTTATTTATCAGATAGATGATGAGTTCTGGACTGCTTCCAGGGATAAAGTGTACCTGGACAGAAGCATTCCCCATACCGTACGCTGGCAGTCAATTGCCTATGAAGAGGGTAATCCTGTGTCTGAATACATTATTCCTCCGGAACCCCTTTTTACCGTAAAGAATAATCCAGACGGCAGCTGTCAGTTTTTATGTTCGGATACTTCCTACAGATTTGCCCTTAATTCAGACAGACTTTATCAGACTATACAGGCTGATACTTTTGAAGGAAATACTCTGGAACGTACCTGTACTTTAAAGGTTTACTGTGACAATGTTTATCATGGAACCGTTAAGGCTGATTTTTATGTAGACAGGGAAAAGCCTCTGCCTCCTGTATTTGTATCTTCTGCTGAATCAGCTTTTGCAAGAAAGGAAGTTAACGTTAAGATAAAATCAGAAGAAGAAGGATGTAAGATTTTTTATTCAGTAAGTGAACCTGTAGAATCTGATACTGGTTTTGAAGAATCTTCATTCCCCGAACTTTCAAAGTATTATTCCGGCACTTTTAAGGAATATGATGATTCTGTAATTGTCCTTCAGTCTCCTTCAAGAAAGGCTGCCTATTTTAAGGTAAGTGCCTGGTCTAAAGATAAGGCAGGGAATGTAAGTCCTGTTTCTGAATACAATGTAGTTGTAGACCAGTATAACTATTACCTCAGGCCTTCTTCAGAAAGCATTTCTTCTGAACATGATGGAAGCTGGTCAAATCCTTTTACTACTTTTGAAGAAGCCCTTTCTGTAATTAATTCAAGAAAATCTACAAGACTTCATGTAAGCGGCGAGATAAATATAAGTCGTCCTCTGTCCGTAATAGAAAAAGACTGTTCTTTTATTTGTACAAATGCCCGTTTTATTCTTCCGCCGCAGGCTGCCATAAAGATAAAGGGAGCAAATGCAGAAATATCAGGCTGTATAATTGAACGAAGCGATGATTCTTCCCGGGATGGAGAACTTCCCCTTATAAGTCTTGAAAACGCAGAGCTTAATCTTGTTAACTGCGAATTAGTAGGTATTTATATTGGTGACGGTATACTGATTGATTCCTTATCATCTAAGTTAAATTTAAGTCAGACCGGTCTTACCCTTCAGTCCCAGTCTTATGCCTGTGTCCTTTCTGCATCTGATTCAGATCTTCAGGTACAGGACAGCAGGATTACTTCTTCTGCACCAAACTGTGTAAACTTTACCATTCACGGTGGAATCCTTAATGCAGCGTCCAATCAGTTTTACCTTATTGGAAGAAGCGGACACAGCCTTGAACTTGCATCAGCTGCAGCTTATATAAGCGGAAATACATTTAATCTTCAGCTTGATACAAAAAATTCCAGTGAAGCCTATCTCTGGCAGGACATTAACACTAATATCCGTTCCCTGTCAGAAAATACAATCATTAATCTTAATTGAGGTATTTTATGAACCTTTATGCCGGTTTTGATGAAGCAGGCAGGGGGCCTCTTGCCGGTCCTGTAAGTGCTGCCTGTGTTATATTGCCAGAAGATTTTCCTGTAGAAATACTTAATGACAGTAAAAAACTTTCAGAAAAAAAGCGTCAGGCTGCAGAAGCAGTTATTAAAGAAAAGGCCTGCTGGGGTATAGGTCTTATTAATCACGAAGAAATAGATAAAATTAATATTTTAAATGCCAGCCTTAAAGCCATGCAGCTTGCCTATAAAATGATGCTGATAAAACTTCCTGAATGGTGTAAAAAGAATTCAATTCAGATGCCTTCAGAAAAAGAAATACTTGCTGTAACTGATGGTACTTTTGTTCCTGATGTTGAATGTACTGTAAGGTGTGAACCTAAGGCAGACGGAAAATATCCTTACGTAATGGCTGCCAGTATTCTTGCAAAGACCTGCCGTGATGCAATAATGATGGATTATGACAAGCTTTATCCGGAATATGGTTATGCAAAACACAAGGGATATCCTACACCTGCCCATAAACAAATATGCCGCCAGATAGGACCTTCTCCCATCCAGCGGCTTTCATTCAAATACTAAAGCTTTTTAAGGGCTTTTATTAGTATTCTGTTTTTTCTGAATCAGCGCTTCTTTTAGAAGTAATGTGGATTACTTTTCCTGTGCGCTTGATTCCATCATCCTTTTTTTCTGCTCTTTTTTCTGCAACAAGACGGCTTTCTCCCTTACGGCGGTAAACCTTCTTTGCTGTTTTTTCTGCTTCTGCTCCATCAGGATTGAATTTAGCAGCCTTGGCAGCCTTTTTTTCTGCCCTGAGTTTTGCTCTTTCTTTCTTTACTTTGTCGATGTAAGTAAGAGATTCATCAAGTCCCTTAAAAAAGTCCTTCATGTCATCTGCAAATACAACGATGTCACGACGTTCTTCTCCGTCTTTAATTTTGCTTTCTACGATCTGGAGGAAGATGTCTCCGTTACGATTTTCCTTCACATTAAAGTAATAGCTTCTGTTATCAAGATTTACCTGATTTGTAAAAAGTTCTCCTCTGATAGCCATTTTACTGTCCTTCCCTAAAGATAAGATGATTTAATAAAACGTGCAGAAATGCACCCGACTTGGGCTAATATAGCAGATTGCACTTTTAATATCAAGTGAATAATTTTACGATTTCTTCCAGAGCCTGATAGAGCTGGTCAATGTCCTGCTGACTGCACTTTGAATCAAAACTGAACCTAACGGCACTTTCCTTTTCTTTTGCACTCAGCTGCATTGTATCAAGGACAGGACGGCCTGCATGATTTGAAGAACAGGCACTTCCAGTAGAAATATAAAAGCCTTTTTCACTTAAAGCCCTTTCCATTACCTGTCCCGGTATCCCTGCAAAAGAAGCCTGGAGAACATAAGGAGAAAACTTGTGGCTGTCTCCTTCCTGACCCCTGCAGTGGGGAATAATAGTGCAGTTTTTAAAGCTGCTTATTTTACGTATAAACGAAGAAGTTATTACTTCCTGATTCTTAAGGGCTTCCATTGTCTGAGGATTTTTTTGAGACAGATGGTATTTTTTAAGACAAAGGGCCAGGGCCTTTGCGCCAAAGAGATTTTCTGTTCCTGAGCGAACGGATTTTTCCTGACCGCCCCCTTTTAAAAAGGAGTTGATTTCCCTGTTAAGGTAAAGAAGACCGATTCCCCTTGGACCGTGAATTTTATGACCGCTAAAGGCAGCAGAATCAATGCCCTTATGGTTTAAGTCAAAAGGAATCTTGCCTGCAGCCTGGACACAGTCTACATGAAAGAAAACTTTTCTGTGATTAGCAGAGTACTCACTTAAAGCATCTGCTATTCCTTCAATATCCTGAACCGCACCGGTTTCGTTATTAACAGCCATTACCGTTACAAAAACCGTATCATCCTGAAGGGCATTTATAATACTTTCCGGCTGAATAAAGCCGTTTTTATCCGGATTAACCGTAATTGTCTTCCATCCTGTATTTGTCATCATCTTAGACATTTCCCTAAGGGCAGGATGTTCTATAGCACTTACAATAACACTGCCTTTTTGAGGACGGGATAATACTGAGAGAAGGGGAATATGGTCACTTTCTGTACCGCCGGAAGTAAAAAATAAAGTCTGAGGCTTTACTCCCAGGGCAGCTGCACATTCTGAACGGCAGGCTTCCAGAGCTTTTTTTGCATCAGAGCCGGCTGCATGAATACTGGATGGATTGGCCCAGTGTTGAAGGGAATATTCTAAAGCTTCCCTTAAAATATCTGCATCAGGAAAACTTGTTGCTGCGCTGTCAAAATAGTGTTCTCTGCTAAACATTTTATGCCTTCAGTACCTTAAGAATGTCAGAATCTGATACTTCCTTTATAAGGGTATCCTGAAAATCTTTTTGAATGATTACCCTTACAGAGGATGAATTATTTTTCTTGTCCTTGTGCATGGCTTTAAGAAGTTCTTCAGTTTTATCTGCAGAAAGGCAGGATGGAATGCTTTTTGTATCATAACCGTAGGAAGCAAGGATAGACTTGCATTCATCAGCATATTCTTTTGTACAAAGGCCAAGGTTAAAGGCAAGGTCTGCAGCTCTGGCACTTCCCCAGGCAACTCCTTCACCGTGAGTAACGGAACCTAAACCTGCTACTGATTCCAGGGCATGACCAAAAGTATGGCCCAGGTTAAGAAAAGCCCTTCTTCCTTTTTCCTTAAAATCTTCATATACAACAGAGGCTTTTGCCTTGGCACATTCAGATATAAGGCGGTTTACAATAACAGGATCCCTTTTAAGTACTTCTTCTTTTTTTTCTTTAAAGAGCTTTGTCATTTCCGGAGAAAAGAGGAAGGCTGTTTTAATGGCTTCTGCCAGACCGGATATATATTCCTTTTGAGGGAGATTTTCTATAAAACTGCTGAATACATGAAGGGCTCTTGCAGGATAAAAGGCACCAATCATATTTTTATAGGAATCAAAGTCACAGCCGGTTTTGCCTCCGATTGCTGCATCAACATCAGCAAGAAGGGTGGTAGGTACAAATTCAACTTCAATACCTCTTTTAAACATGCTGGCAGCAAAACCTGTCATGTCACAAAGAACACCCCCTCCAATAGAAATAAAAAGGGAGTTTCTGTTAAAGTCTGCATCAAGGGCTGTACTTACTATTTTAAGGACGTTCTGTATTGTTTTAAAGGATTCCCCTGGTCCAAGAATCAGGAGACAGTCATTGCCTGCTGAATAGGTGCTGTCAATTTTAATGGAAGAAATGTCCTCTGCTTTCATAAAGTGACAAAGAAAAGATTTCATGCAGCTCAGTCCGGCAATATTTGTGTCGGTAACAAAAAGCCTTTTAATGCTGTTTTCTTCCTGATTAAAGTAAATGGAGGTTAAATCAGCTTCTCCAGAATAAAAATGGATTGTACTTTTATCAAAACCTGAAGTTTCCGGATATTTTAAAACGAAAGTATCTGTTTCTTTTACACTCATGTATTGAGTTTAATAATTTTTGCCTTCCATTGCAACGAGGTCATCAATTACCTTGTTAAGTCTGGTAAGTTCCCGGTCAAGAATTTTCTGATAGTTAAGGCTGCCTGTAGAAACTCTTTCCCTTTCATCTTCCCAGTTCTGTATGCCGGTAAGTATAAGAAACCTGAATTTTCCAGTATTTGCCTTTTCTGCCCAGATTTTTGCTTCTTCCCAGTAGGTATAGCAGATGGTGTAGGCTTCTTTTGCTGTTTTAAGGTTTCTCAGATATTCATCTTTATATGGAGCATCGTAAAAATATGCTGCACTTTTATCGTAAATACGGCCCAGACGCAGGTGCTGTTCAATGAGCTTAAGGTTTATATGGAGCATAAAGAGATAACGGTATTTTTCCCATTCTTCTTCATTGGTGATTTTTGTGCAGGCATAAAGAGGGTTTGCAAAGTCTGCCTTTACTGCCTGTTCCAGCCAGTAGATGTTTTCAAGGCAGTCATCGGAATTTTGTCCGTAGTGAACATGGTAGAGTTTAAGATAATCTTCCTTATATTTGCATATCCATGCAGGAGAACTTGCTGCAGTAAAAAAAAGCAGGGCCAGAAGCATGAATATTTTAAGAACCTTCTTCATGCTTCTAGTATCGGCATTTAAGTCTTTCTCTATTAGCTGCAAATTAAAGGATGGCTTTTATTTCTTTTTGAATCAGGGCTGCAATTTCTTCTTTTGAAAGGCAGGCATCAATAATAACGGTTTTCATGCCTTCTTTTTTGCCGGACAGGGCATATTCATCAATAACACGGCGGTATTCATTTACAGTTTTAGTAAGAAAATCTTCCTTTTCGTATATTTCCCTTTCTCCCCTGGAATCAACCCTTTTTAAGGCATCTTTTGCTTCTATGTCAAAGTAAAAGAGAAGCTGGGGCAGGGGAAATCCGCTGTTAAGTCTGACAGGCAGTTCCTTAGGGCAGTCTATGCTCTGGTATGCAAGGCTTGAGAAAAAATATCTGTCGCTGATTACGATTTTTCCTGACAGACAGGCATTTTTGATTCCGCTTATAAGGGTTGAGCCTTCTGTAATAAGGTCTCCGTTTACATGCTGGTTTCTGTCGGCTGCAAAAAGGTAGGCTGAAGTTTCGTTTGTAATTTTAAAGTCACCTTTGAGCATCTGGCGTAAAAAAAGGCCGGTTGGTGCTTTTGACGGTTCTGCAGTGTATAAAAAATCCCTGCTTTCCGGCATTTCTTTAAGGAGATTAAGCTGGGTTGTGGTTCCGGCTCCGTCTATTCCTTCAAATACGATAAAATTCTTCAGCAGCATCTTATTGTTCCCCCTGTATAAACTTCTTCATTATTTTAGCGATAGATGATAAAATTGCAACGGCGTACTTTAAATGAAAAAAAAGGTAATTTTACGGACTATTACCGGAACACTTCTATTCATTCTCATACTTACGGCTGTATTTTTTATGCTCCGGCCTTTTTACAGGGCAATTAATTCCACATTCAATAAGTACGAAAAAAACTTTAATGACTATCTGTCTCAAAAAACCGGTCTCCTTTTAAAATACGAATCCATGTCTCCTTCCATTCTTACAGGAATCCGCATTCGGGGAATATCTGTGTGCGATGTAAGTACAGGAGAAAAAATCCTTACAATTAATAAGATAAATATTAATTACAGTATCAGGGAATTTTTACGTAAGGATCTGGAACATGCCTTTACAGAGTTGTCCATTCTGGATGTAGACTTTGATTATGACAGCCAGAAATGCAGTAACGTGCAGAACAAGATTCAGACTCTTATAGCAGACATGCAGGAAGAAGATCAGGATGATGCCTTTATTTCCCACAGTCTTAGAAAAAGTATAAAGGATATCCTCTTCAGGCTTCCTTTTGATGTAGATGTGCGTAACGTAAACTTTCACTGTTCCATAGACGGGGATGATTACTATGCAAAAATTAATGAAGCCCAGATTAAAAAGAATAAGGCCGGCTCTTCCCTTACAGGTACTCTTTCCGGTAATGCCAGCAGCAAACTTAAGATGATGGGATATAAAAGGGCAGGCTTTACTGTAGATATGAAGGGAGAATTGCAGAATCAGATTGACGGCAGCTCCCTTCTTGTTTCTCTGGATAATCTTCCTTCTGCTTCTTATTCCCTCAGGGATCTGTCTGTTCTTGCAACCTATGCATCCGGAAAAATAAATGTCCGTACAGTTCAGTATAATCTTCCATATAACCTTTTTGCTTCAGTGGATGCAGACAGCGGTAATCTTGATGCAGAATTCCGTAGTACGGAACTTAATCCTTTTAAAATGGTAAAGATTCCTTCTACGGAGGAGGAGCTGCTTCAGTGGAACGGTTCAAGGCTTACTACGGCAACAAGCCTTCATGCAGGTCTTTTAAGTGGTGAACTTGACTGGAAGAGTAAAACTTCCTTTATCTTTTCAAGAAATATTTTTGCTAAAGGGCAGAGCCTG
This sequence comes from Treponema sp., assembly GCF_024696245.1. GTDB lineage: Bacteria > Spirochaetota > Spirochaetia > Treponematales > Treponemataceae > Treponema_D. The sequence continues at coordinate 30,876 of NZ_JAILGZ010000150.1, read as the reverse complement.
GACTTTGACATAAAGGGTGACTCAAAAAGCGTAAGGCTTAATTATTTTACTGCTGATGGTGAATTTGCCAGCGCAGAATTTGCCGGAACTTTTGATCTTGCAAGAATGCAGCCTAAGGGATCAGGTCAGGTTCATTACCTTAACCTTCCTAACGGTAACAGCATTTCCTTTGATCTTTTTGTGGATCCGGCAAAAAATTCCACAGTCTTTTATATTCCGGAATTTAATTTTGGCCAGCGTAAATTTTCATGGCTGGAGCTGGACCTTTATAATAAAAAGAATTCCCTGGAATTTACATTCAATATGAATGATTTCAGTCATGATGATTTTAATCTCCTTTCCAGTAAGCCTTCTTCCTTAAGGATAGACGGAGCCCTGTCCCTGGAAGACGGAGGGGATTTTCAGGCTGTAATATCCGTAAATAATTTCTTTCTTGATGGAATCGTCTCTGCTGCAGGCTGGTTTCTGGATGAAAAGGGATCTGATTCAATTTCTTCCATGGCAGACAGTCTTGAGCCTTACATTATGTCTACTGAAATGTATGTTTCTACAGACTTTAAAACCATTACCTATAACTGTCCTAACGCCCTCTTTGCAAACACAAAGGAAGACCGTCAGTTCGTTATCCTTTCTTTTGACGGTACGGAACGCTCCCTTCATGTTAGTCAGGCAGGTCTTAACTATGGTTCCAATTCCTTTATGGCTGTTCTTAATGCTGAATATTCACCGGAAGATGAGCAGGCTATCTTTCAGTCAGATGTAACTGTAAACAATATTCCATATCAGCTTAACGGTATTTATTCCCTGGGAGAGTGGCTTAACATAAGCGGCAACTATGGCTTTAACCTTGTTGTTAACTTTGACCGTGGTATTTCCGGGGCTGTAGAAATGACTTCCCTTCCTGTAAGTGCAGCAGGCTTTATTTTTGATTTTACAACAGAAATAGCTTTTTCCGTTCCTGAGTCTGATGACTTTTACGTAGAAATCTCAAAGTTTGAAGCAGAAGAGTTTACCGGTAATCTTTCCATGCATCCTAAAGTTTCCTTTATGGGAAAGGCAGACTATTCCGGCCTTGTATTAAACAGCCTTAATTATTCAGATTCCTTTTCTACATTTGAAGGAAGTGCCTATGGTCTCTGGAATATTAACGGAGATGTATTTGATTCCTTTAACACTCAGATTATCCTGAACAATCCTTTAACAAGTGAATCCATTGTTGTAAACGGTTCCTTTACAAATCCCCTTCAGGAAAAGCTTACCATGGATAATCTTATGACAAACTGCTTTTTTAACGCCCAGGCTGATATTACTGATTTTTCTTTAAGACATATTTTTTCTACCCAGCCTGATGATGAAAAGTTTTCTGCCACTGTTACCTTTAGTGGTACTGTAGAAAATCCTTATGTAACGGTAAATCTTTCTAATTTCTCCATGCAGGTTGCCGGGGCACCACTTTTCCTTAAAGGAAGTGCAGCATATATGGAAGAAAATATTAGTGTTCCGGATTTTTCTGCCAGCTGGACGGATTTTTCTATGAAAAACTTTTCCGGTTTCTTTAATCTTAAGGACTTTGACGGTAATGCGCAGTGTGTACTGGATGCTGTCTTTGGTGATCAGACTTTAAATGTTCCCCTTACCATGAAGGCAGAAAATCTTTCTCCTTTTGAAAACGATGGTGGCTTTCTTCCTGAATCCTTTGCCCTTGAAATTGACTGTGAACAGCCTGGTGGAACTTTAGGTAAGGATGCACCGCCCCTTCATTTTTCTATAATCAGGTCTCCTGGCCGTATAGACGTAATGACCAACGAATACCTGGGAGCCTATGGCGAATATCTGGATGACGGAACCCTTAACTTTTCTATCCTGGATGATAAGCCTATTCATTTTGATGCTTCCGGCAGCTTTAAGGATATGATAGTAGACCTTAACGTCAGCAATATTTATGTTGACGTTAAAAAAGTTTCATTCCTTTTTAATTCCAACGGATTCTATGTACATGATGGAATTGTTTCCGGTCAGCTGAATCTTTCCGGACTCCTGACAGATCCTAATCTTGATGGTGAAGCTCTTGTAGAAAATATAGACTTTAACTTTCCTGATTATGTTCCTGAACATTTTACAGCTGCTCCTCTTCTTATTCAGATTACCCAGGACGAAATTGAACTCCCTGAATCCCTCTTTAAAGTAAAGAAGGGACTTTTAAACGGAAGTGTAAAACTCAGTCTTGACCGCTGGAAGATAGAATGTTTTGAAGTAAATGTAAGGACAGAAAAAAATAAGGATATTCCTTTTGACGTTAAGATTCCTACCCTAAGGGTTACGGGGCAGGCCAGTGGAAACGGTTCCATGGTCTGGGAAGGTGATGATATTACCATAGACGGAGATTTTACAGTCCATGATACCAAGGCTAATGTTATTACCAATACAGGTATGCCTTTAATAGATTTTTCCCAGCCGACACAGGCAGATATAGAATTTGAAGAATGGTTTAATACCCTTAGTTTTTATATTGATGCAAAAGTCCGTATTGCCCAGAAGGTAGAGGTAGAAGTAAAGCCGTTTATCAGAACCCTTATAGCTCCTAATACGGATCTTTACCTTACTATGGATACGGATGCAGGTTTATGGAGCCTTAAGGGAGATGTTGTCTTAAGGGGAGGAGAGGTATCTTACCTTAACAGAAACTTCTATCTTAAAGAGGGAAGTATAAGCCTTAATGAAAATCAGTCTAATTTTGACCCTCTGGTTACTTTAAGGGGACAGATAAACGAGCGTGATGCTACAGGAGACCCGGTTCTTATAACCATGTCTGCCATAAAGCAGCATGTTTCTGAATTTGACCCGGTCCTTTCTTCTTCTCCTGCCAAGTCAGAAGCTGAACTTATGGAAATTTTAGGTCAGATTATTTCCGGAGACAGTTCATCTGCCTCAGAAATGCTTGTAAGTGGTCTGGATTATAGTGTTCAGGTTACATTTATGAGGCAGCTTGAAGGTGCGTTGCGTGATTTGTGCAATTTTGATATATTCTCTGTTCGTACAACCCTTGTTCAGAATTCCATTAAACAGGGATTCAACATGAACAGTGAAACCGAAAAAGGGGCTCTGATAAGTAACTTATTTGATAATACGACTGTTTATATTGGTAAATACTTTGGAAGCAATATTTATGTTGATGCCATGATGAACTGGACGTATGACGAAAATAAAAATACGACCGGCGATGAATTCTCTGGAGGGCTTGTTTTTCATCCTGAGATGGGTCTTGAACTTGAGTCACCGTTTGCAAATATCCGCTGGAGTTTTGCTCCTGATATGGAAAGTTTGCAGCAGACCTGGGTTCAGTCAACATCTATTACGCTTTCATGGCGGTTTAATTTTTAATTTAAGAGGAAGTTTATGCGCTTCAGGCACAGTTTCATTGCAGCATTAGTTGTTTTGGCAAGTTTTTTTACATTACCAGCTTTTTCCCAGGAGGAAGAGTGGTATTACGATAAACCAGTAAAATCCATAACGTTTAAAAACCTTAAAAATATAAAAGAGAAGGACCTTGAAGGTATTACAAGTTCCTATATCGATAAAAACTGTAATGATGAACTCATTGTTGAACTTTACGGCAAGATGTTTGCCCTGGAATATTTTCAGGATGTTTCCATTCAGGCTCAGCCGGGAAAAGACAAGGGTAAGTCTGTAAACCTTGTAATTTCCGTAATTGAACTTCCTGTAGTAAACAAGATTTACTTTAAGGGTAATTCTGACCTTCACAACAGTGAACTTAAAGAGGTTATTTCCCTTAAGGAAAAAGATGTATTTAATGAATCAAAACTTTACATCGATGAAAGGTCTGTAAGAAATCACTACATTGATTCAGGTTATAACGAGGCTGTTGTAAAGGTTTCTAAAGAAGAAACTGCCGAAGGTGTAAATGTATTCTTCCAGATTAGTGAAGGAAATAAAACAGTTGTAAAGGAAATTAAGTTCAACGGAAATGTTGTAGTTACTGCAAAGACCCTTAAGAGTAAGATTTCCTTAAAGGAAGCCGGTCTTTTTAGTGAAGGAGCTTTTCAGGAATCAGCTCTTACAGCAGATACAAAGGCAATTGTTGAATATTACAAGGACAGGGGTTACGTTGATGCCAGGGTTCTTAATGTAAAACAGGATCATGTCCTTAACAAGAAAAAGCAGCGTGAAGAAATCTACCTTACTTTTGAAATTCAGGAAGGTTCCCAGTATACATTTGGTGGAATAACCTTTACAGGAAACAAGGTTTTTTCTACTGATACCCTTAATGAACTGGTTTACCTTAAAACCGGAGATATTTACAAGGAATCCCGCTTTTTAAGGACAAGATGGGCTGTTCAGAATCTTTATTACGAAAACGGCTATACTTCCAATCAGTTTGTTCCGGAAGTAAATAAGGATACAGATAATAAAGTAATTTCTTATATATTCCGCATTTATGAAAATCCAAGAAGCCATGTTGAACATGTAATTATCAACGGAAATACAAAAACAAAGGATTATGTTATCCGCCGTGAAATTCCTCTTGAACCAGGTGATATTTTTTCAAATGCAAAAATCATGACTGCTTTCAGGAGTCTTAATAACCTGCAGTATTTTTCTTCCGTTCAGCCGGATGTTCAGCAGGGCTCAGAAAGTGATCTTGTAGACATTATCTTTAACGTAGAAGAGCAGGGTACAACCCAGCTTGACTTTGGTTTTACCTTCAGCGGTATGAGTGACCCTGATGCTTTCCCTGTAGCCCTTTATGCAAAAATACAGAATTCCAACGTCTTTGGAGAAGGCCGTACCCTTTCTCTGGGAACAACCCTTTCTACAACAGAGCAGTCGGTTAACCTGGGATACGGACAGAGCTGGCTTTTTGGCAAGCCTATAAGTGTAGGATTTAATATCGGTTATTCTCATTCTACAAACTATGCCCTCAGAAACTTCTTTGATTATTATTCCGGCACTATTAATGATGATAATTACTATATGGAATATGAGCAGCATGAATTCAGCCTTGGTACATCACTGGGATACCGCTGGGTTAAGGACTACGGAACCTTTGCCCTTAAGGGTGGTGTTACAGGAAGTATCATAGACAATATTTATGATGATGAAGCTTTTGTACCATACGATTCATCTATAAGTCAGTACTGTGATAACTGGGAACCTAAAAACTCAGTATGGTCTTCTTTCTCATTTGATGCCCGTGACTCTTCTTATGATCCTTCTACAGGATGGTTTGGAAGTCAGCGTCTTGCCTGGTACGGACTTTTGCCACAGGGCTTCCTTCCTTTTGCACCTGACTGGGGAGAAAAGGAATTCTATCTTCGTACTGATACCAAGCTTGAACGTTATTTTACCCTTCTTAATCTTCCAGTCAGCGAAACCTGGAACTTTAAGCTTGTACTTATGGGCTACACAGGACTTTCAATGCAGTTTCCTTTCTTTGATTCTTCAATTAAGAGGTCTAATCAGCTTTATATTGACGGTATGTTTAACGGCCGCGGCTGGGAAATCTACAACACTGATGCCGGAAGAGGCTGTACAGTATGGAGCAACTACCTTGAACTTCGTATGCCTTTAGTACCTGGAGTTCTTGCAATAGACGGCTTCTTTGATGCAATTGCAATTAAAGATTCTGTAGATGATTTCTTTAATAATCTTTGTGAAGATGACTGGTATTACAGTTTTGGACCAAGCATCCGCTTTACTATTCCACAGCTTCCTATCAGGCTTCTTTTTGCAAACACATTTAAGGTAGAAAACGGTGAAGTTGTATGGTGTGACCAGGACGGTGACCCTAATTCAAATAAATGGTATAGTAATTTCCACTTTAAGTTCTCATTCACTAATATTAACTATTAGTCCGGGGGTAATATGAAATCTTTAAGAAAGTATTTTATTGTTCTTGGCCTGACACTTATATGTTCAGCTTCAGGTCTTTTTGCTCAGCAGATTACAAAATTTGCCGTAGTTGATACAGCCCGTGTATATCAGGCTTACTACAGGGATTCTTCTTCTGTACGTAATTATGAAAGTAAAAAAGCTGAGTTCCAGAAAGAAATCAATAAGCTTGTTTCTGAAATCCAGGGTCTTCATGATAAAAAACTTGAATATCAGCGTGCAGGTAAAGATTCTGATGCCCTTAAGGTAGAACAGCAGATTACTAAAAAAACTGAATACCTCAATGAGTATACAAATGCAAAGAATATGGAACTTAAAACTCTTGAGACTTCCCTTCAGAATAATAATGAATTTTACAAAAAGCTCTACAGCACTCTTGAAAGGGTTGCAGAAACCGGAGGCTACAGTATGATTCTCAGTCTTCAGCAGAATAATGCCATTCTCTGGTACAGTCCTTCTGTTGATGTTACTGACGAAGTTATTTCCCGTTTAGGAATAAGCGGCGAGTAGAATGGCTGATGAAATCACTCCTCTTTTCGCCCAGTACCTTGGAATAAAACAGCAGCATCCTGGTGAAGTTTTATTTTTCAGACTGGGCGATTTTTATGAAATGTTCAACGAAGATGCCGTTGAAGTTTCACGTCTCTTAAATCTTACCCTTACTCACAGGGGCACTAATCCTATGTGTGGTATTCCTTATCATGCAGCAAAGATTTATATTGCCAGACTTCTTCGTCTTGGAAAAAAAATTGCTATTGCAGAACAGGTAGGGGATATTCCGGCTCCTGGTAAAGGACTTACAGAAAGAAAAGTTATAGAAATAATTACCCCGGGTACTGCCGTAGAAAGCGAATACCTGGACGGCGGTATAAATAATTTTCTCGCTTCCCTTTGTGTTCACGGGAAAAAAACAGCTTTTTCTTTTATTGATGTTACAACCGGAGAGTTTAAGGCAACTTCCTTTGATACATCTTCCCTTGGGGAAAATTTTCCAAAAGAACTGGGACGCTGCAATCCAAGGGAACTTATTCTTCCTGAAAGTCTCAGAAGCAACAGAGTAATTCAGGATACAATAGCTTTGTTTGATTCAATGGCAGTAAGTTATTATCCTGACTGGAACTTTAGTCTTGAAAGCGGATACTCCAGGCTTACGGAACAGTTTGGAACTGCAAATTTAAGGTCTTTTTCCCTTACAGAAACATCTGTAGAAGTAATGAGTGCAGGTTTTCTTCTGGACTATGTTTCAAAAACAACTAATGCAGCTTCTCCTCATATAAAATCCATACAGCTTTATAATGACTGCGAATATGTGGTTATGGATGATTCATCCCGCCGTAATCTGGAAATAACTCAGAACTTAAGGGATGGAACAAGTCAGTATTCCCTTCTTGAGTGTGTAAATTATACCCGTACAGCTATGGGCAGCCGCATGATGAGGGAATGGCTTACTTTTGCCCTGACTGATGTAAAGGCAATAAATGCCCGTCAGGATCACGTAGAACTTTTTGTAAAGGACAGGACCCTTCTTCGTCGTGTAAGGGATGAACTGGATGGAATCCTTGACGTAGAAAGACTTGCCTGCAGAATCGCAATGGATAAGGCTCACGGTAAGGACCTTCAGGCTTTACGTTCAAGTCTTGCTTTGTGGCTTAACATTCAGGGAATTCTTGGTGAATGCAACTTTGCAGTAATGGAGCAGAATACTGCTTTATCAATAATTAACCTTATAGAGAATTCCATTCTTGAAGATCCGGCAACAAGTCTTACAGATGGCGGTATTATAAAAAGCGGCTGGTCTCAGGAACTGGATCACTGGCGTCAGGTTCATGATAACTTTAATCAGGTTCTTGAAGACTATGCAGAAGAAGAAAGAAATTCCACAGGCATTCAGAACCTTAAGATTAAAAAGAGCGGCAACATGGGTTACTTTATAGAAGTAAGCAAGGGTAAGCTGGATAAGGTCCCTTCTCATTTTATAATGCGCCGTACCCTGGTGAATGCAGACCGATATACAACAGAAAAGCTTCAGGAACTGGAGTCAAACCTTAATGAATCTGATACAAAAATTCTGGAACTGGAAAGGGATCTTTTTCTTGAAGTAAGAAATAAGCTTAAGGAATATGTACCTTATCTTCAGCAGACAGCCAGGGAAATCGCCTATGCTGATGTTACTTCTTCTTTTGCAGAAGCAGCTGTCCGTCAAAACTGGGTAAGGCCCCTTCTTGATACAGGGAATATTTTTGATGTAAGGGATGGCCGCCATCCTGTTGTAGAAGCTCATATTCCACAGGGTGAATTTGTACCTAATAATCTTTCCTTATGTTCTGAAGACGGATGTACATTTGCCTTGATTACCGGTCCTAATATGGCAGGTAAAAGTACTTTCTTAAGACAGAATGCCCTTATAAGCCTTCTTGCTCAGACAGGAAGTTACGTTCCTGCTTCTTATGCCCATATGGGGATTGTAGACAGGATTTTCTGCAGGGTAGGAGCCAGCGACAATCTTGCCAAGGGTGAATCAACCTTTCTTGTAGAAATGACTGAAACTGCCCGTATTTTAAGAAGCGCTACGGAAAAATCACTGGTAATTATGGACGAAGTTGGCCGTGGTACAAGTACGGAAGACGGTCTTTCCATAGCCTGGGCTGTAAGCGAATATCTTCTTGAAAGAATAAAGTGCAAGACTCTTTTTGCTACCCATTATCATGAACTTACAAGAATGGAGGCTGCTGCTGCAAAAAAACTCTGCATGGCAGTAGATGAAAGTACAAGTGATGTTGTATTCCTCCGTAAGGTTATTCCAGGTTCAAGCCAGAATTCCTATGGTATTCACGTAGCCCGTCTTGCAGGAGTCCCTGAGGCTGTAATAAAAAGAGCCCAGACTATTCTTGAAAAAATACAGGGAGAAGCAGAAGAAAAGCCTGTAATAAATGCCGGCCAGGTTACTTTTGAGGAAGAAAAGCCTCAGAAAGCCCAGCCTCTTTCCATTACCGGAGGGCTTTTTAGTGATGAAGAACTTATTCTTGATGAAATACTTTCTATAGAAACTGATGCAATGACTCCGATTCAGGCTTTGCAGACTATTGCAAGGTGGAAGCATACTTTATCAGGACGCTGAGATTGTATTATATTCAAATTACAAAGGAGATGAATTATGGATTTTTTACAGCTTGCAAAAGACCGTTATTCCTGCAAAAAATACAGCAGTAAGGTTATTTCAAAGGAAGAGCTTGATTCAATTCTTGAAGCAGGCCGTCTTGCCCCAACAGCAAAGAATCTTCAGGAACAGCGTATTTATGTTCTTCAGAGTCCTGATGCCCTTAAGAAAGTTGATGAAGTAACTCCATGCCGTTACGGCGCAACAACAGTTGTTCTTGTAGCTTTTGATAATAATAATGTTTTTACTTATCCTGGACAGAAGAGGACATCCGGTGCAGAGGATGCTTCTATTGTTGCAACCCACATGATGCTGGCAGCCCAGGCTCTTGGAGTTCAGTCCTGCTGGCTTAATAATTTTGACCCGGAAAAAGTAAGGACAGTTTTTGGCCTTCCAGAAAATGAAGAAGTTCTTATGCTCCTTGACCTTGGATTTGCAGCAGACGGAGCAGGTCCTCTTGCAAACCATAACCTTCGTAAGGCAATCAGCGAGACTGTAAGTTATTTATAAAAATTTTTTTATTTTTTTGCCTGAAAATGGTGTTTTTTGTTGTGGCGATGCAAATATATATATGTGAACAAAGTGATAAAAGCATATGTCTGGCTCGTTACAATTTTACATCGGTTTCTCTCAGGTTTATTGTCCAGTCAGATATGTCCCCGCTGTGGTTCTCCAGGCTCCGGTCTGGTCTTGTGTAAAGACTGTCTGGAACTTTGTGGCATGGAAGTAGAAAGTAATTACCCCAGATGTTCTGTATGCGGAAAACTTCTTTTAAGCGAGAAGGATATCTGCATGGAATGCCGTAAGGAAAGGATTCTGGTAAGTGCAGACGGAGCTTTTCCTCTTTTTTCTTACAGGTTATGGAAGAAAAACCTTCTCTTTATGTGGAAGATGGAAAACTGCAGGCTTTTATCACTTGTTTTTGCCGGATTTGTTTCTCTTGCAATGAAAAAACTTTACCCGGACAAAAATTATCCCATGATTACAGGTGTCCCTCCAAGACCAGGTAAACTACATAAAAAAGGCTGGGATCAGATTAAGGAATTATGCTGGTATCTGAAAAATCTGTATGGATTTAAAACCGGGACTTTTTTAGCAAGGGTTGACAGTGAGCAGCAGAAAAAGCTTGACCGGGCCGGCAGAATTAATAAAAGGGGTTCAAGTTACGTCCTTGCAGAAGACTGCAGCTGTCTTCCGGAAGAGCTTGTCCTTTTAGATGATGTTTACACTACAGGAGTTACGGCAGAAAGCTGTTCTGCTCTTTTAAAGGCTGCAGGAGTAAGGAAAATTCAGGTAATAACCCTCTTTACCGTAGACTGAAGGATTTTTTTTATTCCCTTGTAGTTGTCTGAATGCGATTTGTGTATTAAAATTATAGTAATACAGGAGATTTTAAATGGCCGAAGAAAATACTCAGTTTCAGCTTGTTACTTTTCAACTCGGTGATGAATTGTACGGCGTGGACATTATGGACGTCAAGGAAATCGTAAAGGTACAGCCGGTTCGTCCGATTCCTAATGCTCCATATTATGTAGAAGGAATCATCAATCTTCGCAGTGAAATTATCCCGATTATGAACCTTCATAAGCGTTTTTATATTACAAAGCTTGCTAAGGACTCAGACGGTGATCTTACCGATGATGATGGTGGATTTATCATCCTTGATATTGAAGGTAATAAGATAGGTATTATTATTGACCGTATTGCCAGGGTAGTACCTGTTAATTCAGCAGAAATAAAGGCTCCGCCTCAGATGCTCAGCGGTATTGGTACAGAATATATTCAGGGAGTTGTCCAGCAGGATAATTCCTACCTTATTATTATGGACATCCGTAAGCTCTTTAGTGCAAAAGAACTTCAGAAGATGCTTGGTGATGATTCTGAAGACGAAGAAGAAAAGTAAATCTAAGGGCATCCGGGATAAAAACCGGTTGCCTTGTATTTAAAAATATTTTACTCTTAAAACAGTGAATTCTTACAGATTAAACACTCATATTTTTTAATTAAGGAATATTTTAAAAAATGATACAGACTTATAGTTCCACAATCAGGAGACGGGAAATGGAAGCCGTACTTACCTGTATGGTTGACGAAAAAATCGGTCCTGGAGAAATGACCCTTAGACTTGTACAGACAGCCAAAGAATTAACCGGCTGTGACGGTGCTGTAGCTGTCAGAAGTCCTGCAATTGCCCTTGAATACGTTCTTAAAGCAATAAATCTTGATAAAGACAGTGCTGTTATGATCAGTGCCCTTGCTCCTTACTGGCTTTACGTAACTCTTGAAAAGCTTGGGTATAAGACAATGATTCTTGATGTTCAGGAAGAAAATGCCCTGGTAAGTGTAGAAACCGTAGAAGAAGCAATAAAAAACGGCGGAAGACTTCTTATTTTAAGTGAAACAATGGGAATTCTTCCGGATATAAGGCAGTATCTTGCCCTGGAAATACCTGTAATCGAAGAAATATCTCATTCAGCCCTTTCTTATTATCCTGCTGAATACGAAGAAGAGCAGCCTGAAGCAGATTCTGCACCTGCATCTTCTTCTGATTCAGCAAAGGAAGAGGAAAAAGGCCGCAGGGCAGGTATGTACGGACTGTATGCAATTCTTGGAATGGAAGAGCATGATATTGTAACAGCCGGAGGCGGAGCCCTTGTTATTGCTCCTAAACGCCGTGAATGGAGTCCCCTTAAGGCAATAGCCGACCAGGCTCCTTCTACAGACTTTATGCCTGATATGAATGCAGCCCTGGCTTTTGTTGAACTTAAGGAATTTACCAGAAACGAAAAAGTAAGACAGGAACTCTTTACCCTTTTTTCAAGAGCCGTTATGTCAGGCAGACACAAGACTTTTGTAAGGGGTCAGGATAATAATTCTACTATATACTCATTCCCTCTTGTACTTAATTCCGGTTTTAAAGACGTAAAACTTTATGCCCAGAAAAAAGGAATAGAAGTACGTCAGGCTTTTGAAAACTCTGTAATTGCCTTTAAGCAGGAAGAACTTTCTTCTCAGTGTATTTGTGCCAATTCCCTGCTTTTAAGGTGTGCTCTTTTTCCTTTGTATCCAAGACTGGGTCAGAAGGATGCCTCCCGTATCGTAAAGGTACTTTCTTCGTTACCGTAATAGCGGAGCGCTGATGGAAAAAAGTCTTATTCTGGTTAATACATTTAAGAAAGACGCAGACCGCATTGCCGGTGACATAAAGACCTATCTTGAGTCAAAGGGACTTAAGGCAGATTTGTATGCCTATGACGGAAAGGATGCCCATACAAGGAATCTTCCCGTAGATTTTTCCGGCTATGATTTTGCAGTTACCCTTGGAGGTGACGGAACAGTACTTTTTGCAGCCAGGGAATGTGCCCTTTATGGAATACCTGTTTTCCCTGTTAATCTTGGGGAATTTGGTTTTCTTGCAGGGGTTCAGAAGGATATGTGGCAGAAAGAACTGGAAGAATACCTTAGTGGAAAGTCTCTTATAAGCGAGAGAAACCTTCTTGAATCAGAAGTATTAAGGGGCGGACGTTCAGTTTTTAAAAGCCGCTGTATGAATGATACTGTAATTTCTGGTACAACTGCTTCCGGTCTTGTTAATCTTGAAGTTGCCTACAACAGGGCTCTTTTAGGTTCATTTAAATCTACCGGAGTTATTGTTTCTACAGCCACCGGTTCGACAGCATATTCAGCAGCTGCAGGGGGGCCTATTGTAGAACCTTCCCTTAATGCAGTTGTACTTACACCTATAAGTTCTTTCAGTCTGTCTGCAAGGCCTCTGGTTTTAGGGCCGGAAGGTGAAATTGCCATGAGGGTTCTGCCTTCAAGGGTAGATATAGTACTTGTGGCAGACGGTCAGATTGATTTTCCATTACAAACTGGTGATGTAATAATTTCTGGTATTTCAAAATATAAGGCACGGATAATTGGTTCCACCCAGGAAAAATTCTACAGTGCCCTTCAAAGTAAGCTAAACTGGTCCGGAGGTCCCCGTGCTTGAAGAACTTGATATAAAAAATTTTGCCCTGATAGACAGTGCTCATGTAGATTTTAATAAAGGTTTTACTGTTTTAAGCGGCGAAACAGGTGCAGGTAAGTCCATTCTCATAGGCAGCCTTGCTTTTCTTTTAGGAGGAAAGGCGGGTCTTGAGCAGATCAGGACAGGCTGTCACGAAGCTCAGGTAAGCGGAAGCTTTTTACTTGAAGAAAAAAAAGGAAGTCTGGAAAGTGCCTGGGACTGGCTTGAAGAGCATGGTATAGAAGCTGATGAGGGACGTATTCTTTTACGCCGCCTTGTAAGGGATACAGGCAAAACTTCCGCCTGGATTGGTGGAGTTCCGGTTACAAAGGCAGATCTGGCAGATTTTGCAACTTATCTTGTAGATCTTCACGGTCAGCATGAACAGCAGTCCCTTATGAAGGTAAGTCAGCACCGCCGTTATCTTGATATTTATGCAGATATAGTTCCTCAGGTTCAGGCATTTACAGGACTTTATAACCGGCTTGTAGAAAAAAGGGAAATTCTTTCTTCCATGAATACAAATGAAGCAGAAAGGGAAGCAAGAATCGATATGCTGAACTTTGCCGTAACGGAAATAGAAGAAGCCCGTCTTAAAGAAGGAGAAGATGAACAGCTGTCTGCAGAAGAAAGTCGTCTTTCTTCTTATGAAAAGCTTTATTCAGATATAGAAGAAATTACTTCAATGCTTGAAGGTGAAGATGGCAGTGGAATTCTTTCTATATATAAGAGGCTCAGGGGCAGTTCTTCCCATGCACTTTCCCTTGATCCGGAACTGCAGAACCTTAATGAAAGGGTAGAGAACTCTTATTACGAAGCAGAAGATATAGCCAGGGAATTCCGCAGGTATAAGAATGAACTGGTTTTTGACCCGGAACGTCTTGCAGAAGTACAGGACCGTCTTGAGCTGATTAATAAACTTAAGAAAAAGTATGTATCCGGCATTAATTCTACTGTGGCAGATGTAAATGAATATGCCCGTAAGGCCAGGGATGAACTGGAAAAGCTTACAGGGCAGGGTAATGATAAATCTTCTCTGGAAAAAGAAATCGCACAGCTTGAAAAAGAGGTGTATACTGAAGCAAAGGCAATAAGTGTCAGAAGACAGGAAGCTTCAAGTAAAATGTCCGGGGCAGTAGAAGCAATTCTCTGTAAGCTGGGTATGAAGGATACCAGATTTAAGGTTAACCTTACAGAAAAGGAAGGCAGCCTTGTAGAGCAGAAGTGTGGTCCTTATGGAATTGATAATATTGAATTCCTTATAAGCGCCAATCCGGGCAGCCCTATGCTTCCTCTTGCACGTATAGCTTCCGGCGGTGAACTTAGCCGTGTAATGCTGGCCCTTAAAACCATACTTTCTGCTGCAGATACAGCAGGAACCCTTATTTTTGACGAAATTGATACAGGTATTGGCGGAGAAGTTGCAGTAGCTGTAGGTGAACATATGAAAAAACTTGCTTCAGAACTGCAGGTTCTTTGTATAACTCATCTTGCCAGTATTGCAGTTTATGCCGATAATCAGATTAAGATAAAGAAGGGTGTTGAAGGAAATTCTACTGCAACTTCTGTATTTCCTGTGGAAGGCGAGGACAGGGTTAAGGAAATAGCCCGTATGCTTTCTGGAGATTCAAGTTCCGGGGAATCCCTTGACCATGCAAGAGCCATGCTGCAGAAATTCGGAGGATTTTAATGGCAAATATCACTCAGGAAAGCCGTGAAGACTTTGCAGATAAAGCAAAGCCGGTTAAAGCTAAAATCGAAGAGTCCCTTAAAAAAGAAAAGGATATTCTTACTGTCATGAAGCGTGATTCAGGCGGTGTTGAATATAAAAAGCTTCTTCTTTGTGAAGAGATGATTTATGTAGCTACCCTGTATATTTCCATTAACAGTCTGTCTGTCACTATTCTGGAAACAAAGAATAATGATGCCCTTAATGATGCAAGAAAAATGATTTATAAGGCAGTTATTTACCTTGAAGAAGTAGTATCCAATGTAGTTGACTGCCCATACAGCGAAATTGAACCTAAACTTCAGACTATCAGCAATACTCCTTTAGAAAAGCGCTTTTATCTTGTACGAAAGCTGGGGCTTGTGACCCAGATGCTGGTAGATGCCTTTGGAGATAATTCCAAGTGGAAATGGTCTTTTGTTGAACTCAGGGGAAGGTTTGCCGTTGTTGCTAAAAACCTTCTTGATATGAAGCAGGCTGCAAAAGATTATTATGATCCCCGCAGTTCTGATTATGAAGATACTGTAAAATACATCAGGCTTTTAAAGAAGATTCTGGACAGAAGTGCATCAGAATACCGTGACCGTTATGAACTTTCTACAAGACGTATTGACGATATGCGTATGGCCATAAACTTCCTTATTGCTTTACGCCGTATAGCCATGATTCTTGGTGAAAAGGAAGATTCAGAAGAAATCCGTAAAAAGGCTGTTGTATGGAAAGAAAAAATGGAAAATGACCAGAAGACAGGTGCCAGCCGCTAATGAAAAAAGAATTCGCCCTAAAGATATTTGAAGCTTTCTCTATTGAACGATGGACAGATCTTGTCCGCCCTTTTGAAGTTGTAGAAATGGATAAGGAAGCAGAAAAAATGGTTGTTGCTTATATTATTGCAAAATATGAGGAAAACCGGGGTGTTAAAATTGACTGGGAATGGATGATTTATGCATCTGTATTCCATCTTCTGCGCAAAATTCAGCTTTGTGACATTAAGGCTCCTGTTCAGACCCTTATAAAGCAGAATTTTCCTGAAGAATATGTAAAGCTTAATCACTGGGTTTTAGAGCAGTACCGGCCTTATATTGATGATGAAGATCTTTACAATCGTTTTTCTACCTATATAGAGAGTCTTGGGGGAAACTGCATCCTTACTGAAGAACAGAAAGCTGCCCTTCATATTTTTAAGGCTGCCCACCGTTATTCAACTTTACGGGAACTGGAGATGATAAGTCCTGTAAATGAAAGTGACAGAATGGAAAAAATCCGCCGTGAACTTAATGCCCAGCTTCAGGGCTTTCTTGATTTGCGGGGCCTGCAGCTTCTTATGACTAAACAAAAGCCCTATGAATTCCTTATGCGTATAGAACAGCTCAGGTTTCAGACCAGGTGGAATCAGACTCCAAGAGTTCCTGCTACATCTGTTTTGGGACACTGTTTTTTTGTTGCAGTCCTTACCCTGCTTTTTTTAAGGGAAGCTCCTGTAAAAATGTGTTCAAGAAGAATCTACAATAATTTTTTCAGTGCCCTTTTTCATGACCTGCCGGAAAGCGTTACCAGGGATATTATTTCTCCTGTTAAACAGGCCACTGACGGGCTGCCTGAAATCGTAAAGAAAATAGAGGATCAGATTGTAGCTTCTGACCTTGTTCCACTTATGGAAGATTTTTATAAGGATGAGATTCTTTATTTTACAAGTGATGAATTTGAGAACAGGGTTATTTTTGATGACAAGGCTTTTGCCGTTTCCTTTGAAAAGCTTAATGCAGACTATAACTATGATGAATTTGAACCTGTTGACGGAAAACTTGTAAGGCTGGCTGATCATTATTCAGCTCTTTTAGAGGCAGACGTTTCAATTCACCATGGAATTACAAGCCGTCATCTTGAAGACGGAAGGACTAACCTTATAAAAAGTTATGGTCCGGGAAGGGTAATTAACGGCATAGATGCTGCTTCTTTATTTTCTGAATTCCTTGAATAAAAAAAATATTCTCTTTTTTTAATAGATTCTTACCCTGAATTTTTATTTTATCTTTGTCCCAATTATTGTAATAATTGCCTCTTTAAACTATAATCTCCAAAGCTATAAAGCTTTTTTTTGGAGGAATTATGACAATAGCACAAATGCTTGAGCAAAGCGGAATACTTACTCTGCTTGGTATGTGTGTCGTATTCGGCTTCCTTATTATTATGATTGGAGCAATGACTCTTCTTCATGCTTTTATTAAGGCATGTCATCTTGATAAGGTTTCTGATAAAAAAGACACATCGTCTTCATCTGGAACAGCACCTGTGGCCAGTGCCCAGGATAATGGTGCAGTTATTGCAGCAATTGCCGCTGCTGTACACGAAAAAGAATCGGTATAAAATCAAAATAATATAAAAGGGGTTTATTTTTATGGCAAAAGTTGGAATTTCAGAACTTGCAATCCGTGACGCTCATCAGTCGCTTCATGCAACACGTATGACTACGGCAGATATGCTTCCTGCATGTCCGATGCTTGATAAAATCGGTTATAAATTTATCGAAGGAT
The DNA here is from genome assembly GCF_024696245.1 of Treponema sp. Classification (GTDB taxonomy): domain Bacteria; phylum Spirochaetota; class Spirochaetia; order Treponematales; family Treponemataceae; genus Treponema_D. Next base: position 13,534 of record NZ_JAILGZ010000150.1, on the reverse strand, counting down.
GGGGTGGAGCTACTTATGACTCTTGTATCCGCTTCCTTAACGAAGATCCTTGGGAACGCCTCCGCAAACTTCATGCAGCACTTCCTAACAACAAGATTATGATGCTTCTCCGTGGTCAGAACCTTCTTGGTTACCGCCACTATGCAGATGATGTTGTTGATAAGTTCGTAGAAACAGCTGCTAAAAACGGTATTGATGTATTCAGAATTTTTGATGCATGTAACGATCCACGTAACCTTGAAAGAGCTACAAAAGCTGCAAAAAAGACAGGAAAGCATGTTCAGATGGCTATTTCTTATGCCGTAACTCCTTTCCATACAATCGAAAAATATGCAGAACTTGCAAAAACATATGCTGAATTTGGTGCAGATTCAATCTGTATTAAGGATATGTCTGGTCTTCTTAAGCCTTATGATGCTTATGAACTTGTAAAGGCAGTAAAGAAGGCTTGTGACCTTCCTGTAGAAATCCATACTCACTCAACAACAGGTCTTTCTGTTGCTACTGAACTTAAGGCTGTAGAAGCTGGTGCAGATATTCTTGATACTGCAATTTCTTCTATGTCTATGGGTACTTCACATTCACCTACAGAAACTATCGTAGAAATGCTTAAGGGGTCAGAATTCGATACTGAACTTGACGTAAAGGCACTTCTTGAAATCGCAGCTTACTTCCGCGAAGTACGCAAGCACTATGCTTCACTTGAATCTAAGTTCCTTGGTGCTGATACACGTATTCTTCTTTCACAGGTTCCAGGCGGTATGCTTTCTAACCTTGAATCACAGCTCAAGCAGCAGGGTGCAGCAGACAAGATGGATGCCGTACTTGCTGAACTTCCACTTGTTCACAAGGACATTGGTTATGTTCCTCTTGTAACACCTACATCACAGATTGTAGGAACACAGGCTGTATTTAACGTACTCTTTGGTCGTTATGAAAGAATGACAGGTGAATTCCGTGACCTCCTGGTTGGAAAATACGGTAAGCTCCCTGCAGAACCAAATGCTGACCTTGTAAAGAAGGCTCTTGAACTTAACAAGATGGATGCTGTAATTACATGCCGTCCAGCTGATAATATTGCTCCTGAATGGGACAAAATGGTAGAAGAATCAAAGCAGAATGGTGGTGACGGTTCTGTAGAAGATGCTCTTACTTATGCAATGTTCCCTAAAGTAGCTCCTAAGTTCTTTGCAGAACGCAAGAATGGTCCTGTTGATGCAGAAAAGACATTCGGCCTTAAAGAAGCTCCAAAAGCTGCTGCTTCTTCTAACGGCGGTTCATATACAATCACTGTTAATGGTTCTTCTTACGCAGTTACTTCTGACGGAAAGGGCAACATTAACGTTAACGGTACTCCTTATGCAGTTGCATTTGGTGCAGCCGGTGCAGCTCCAGCTCAGGCAGCAGCTGCCGCTCCTGTAGTAACAGGTGGTGTTGACGTTAAGGCACCTGTAGCAGGAACTCTCCTTAAGCAGTGCTTTGCTAACGGAACAAAAGTAAACAAGGGAGACACTGTTATCATCATTGAATCAATGAAGATGGAACTTGAAGTTAAGGCTACTGAAGCAGGTACAATTACATACTCTGTTGCTACAGGAAGCCAGATTCAGAACGGTCAGGTTCTTGCTTCTATCGGTGGCGTTGCTGCTGCTCCTGCACCTGCTGCAGCTCCAGTATCAGCACCAGCTGCTGCTCCAGCTCCAGCTGCTGCACCAGTATCTGCCGGTGGAACAAAAGTAAATGCACCAGTTGCAGGTGTTTATCTTAGAAATGCAGTTAATGAAGGAACTTCAGTAAAGAAGGGTGACAATATCGTAATCATTGAATCAATGAAGATGGAACTTGAAATCAAGGCTCCATGTGACGGTAAAGTTCATTTCCTTGCTACTGCAGGAACTCAGATTGCCAATGGACAGCCAGTTGCTGAAATTCAGTAATTGTGGGACTACATTTATAGGAAGTAAAGATGCCTTTTTCAAAGACTGAAAATAATAAAAAAATTGCATTCATAATGATTGCAATCATGGCAGTTGCAGGAATCATGGGAATCATGAAGACTGCACTTACAAAAGATGTTATTTCTTCAGACAGTAATCTTGTACTTGCTCAGTCAGATGAAGTAAAGACAGATGCTGCTGCAGAAAAAGATAATACTGGTATGGACCGTGTTATTCCTGGAACAGAAAACTGGAATGGAAAGCATGATATCCGTCCTGCTTCATTCCTTAAGAATCTCTGGGAAACTACAGGTATCTATCAGATGATTCACTCAAAGGGTCAGACTGCTGCAGCTGAAGAAGCTGTAGAAGTAGAAAAGGAAGATCCTTTTGCAGGTAAAAAAGCTCCTGGATATCAGTATCTTATAATGATTGCCATCGGCTTTCTTATCATTTACCTTGGTGCAGGAAGAGGTTTTGAACCACTTCTTCTTATCCCAATCGGATTTGGTACAGTACTTGTAAATATTCCTGGTGCAAACATGGGGCTTCCACCTGATGGTATGCTCAGCATCATTTACAATGCCGGTGTAGGAAACGAATTCTTCCCTATGCTTATCTTTATGGGAATTGGAGCAATGACTGACTTTGGTCCTCTTATTGCTAACCCTAAGATGGCTCTTCTTGGTGGTGCTGCACAGTTTGGTGTATTCTTTACATTGTTCGGTGTATCACTTCTTAACCTTATTCCTGGAGTATTTGACTATAATATTCTTCAGGCAAGTGCAATTGCCATTATCGGTGGTGCAGATGGTCCTACATCAATTTATGTTAGTGCCAAGCTTGCTCCTGAACTTATGGCTGTAATTGCAGTTGCTGCTTATTCTTACATGGCCCTCGTTCCAATGATTCAGCCTCCTATTATGAAGGCCCTTACAACTAAAAAGGAACGTATGATTCATATGGATCAGCTTCGTCCTGTAAGCAAGGCAGAGAAGGTTCTCTTCCCAATGATGCTTATTGTTCTTACAATGCTTCTTCTTCCATCTGCTGCTCCACTTATCGGTATGCTTGCATTCGGTAACTTCGTTAAGCAGTGTGGTGTTGTAGAACGCCTTTCTAAGACTATGGAAAATGAAATGATGAATATCGTTTCTATCCTTCTTTCACTTGGTGTAGGAAGCCAGATGACTCCGGAAAAGATTATTAATGGTAAGTCATTCGGTATTATTATTCTTGGTCTTGTTGCATTCTGTGTTGCAAGTGCTACAGGTGTTCTTATGGCTAAGCTTATGAACGTATTCCTTCCAAAGGGAAAGAAAATCAATCCACTTATTGGTAGTGCAGGTGTTAGTGCCGTTCCAATGGCTGCCCGCGTTTCAAATAAAGTAGGACTTGAATACGATCCTTCAAACTTCCTTCTGATGAATGCTATGGGACCAAATGTTTCTGGTGTTATCGGAACAGCAATTGCAGCAGGTGTATTCATCGCTACATTTGCAAAATAATAAAAGATTACTGCCGGGCTTGTAAAAGTCTGGCAATATCCTTAAGAGCCCGTGCATTTTTTTGTACGGGCTTTTTTTTTAGCTGAATCTTGTAAAGATCTCCTTCCCTGGCATTTGAACTGCAGCTAAAAATGGAAATGCTGCAGGAGTGAGTAAGAATACACTTTTTTAAATAACTTCTGATGTAGAAAATTTATGATAGTTTTTAAATGATGGGGCAGGTTTAAGGGTTTACTCCATGCCCGTATAAAATATAAAAGATTGATATAAGTTTACGCTGGTCTTAAATATTATACACATTCCTTAATAAACCCTTAATAAAATATAAATATAAGTATATACTATTAGAAAAGCCTTCGGGAGATTGAGGATTACGAATGAAAAAGATTAACAGACTGATTCTGCTTACATTCCTTGCAGTTGCTTCATTGAACTGCTTTGCAAAAGATAAGGACTATTATATCAGACGGTATCAGAATGAATCTCGGGCAGTAAGCAACCTGGCCCTGCTTTATGGTGAAGATTCAGAATTTAAGGAAGCACTTGAAAAAAAATATATCGATGTTAACTACAGGTATAAGGGGGGCGTAACTTTATTTTTCAAGGCTCTTGAAGAATATAATTATGAACCAGATACATTCCTGAAACTTGCAGATTATCTTGTTAAGAACGGAGCGGACATTAATGCAGCCTCTGACAGCGGAAGTACGCCCCTTCTTTATGCAGTTTCCCACATCGGAAATAAAAATGACATCCGCATCATTGAATATCTTTTGAAAAACAAAGCCGACGTAAAGGTTAAGGACAATGAAAATGATACTGTTCTTTTTGAACTTTGCAGGAACAAGGACGTTGACCTGAATCTTGTAACAAAAATCATTAAGGCAGGAGCTCCCGTAAATACTTTCCGGGATGATACATTTACACCTTTGACCTATGCTCTTTATAACGAGAATGTTCCTCTAACAAAGCTCCTTGTGGAAAACGGAGCTGACGTTAACCGTATGGATGGAGATGGAAGATATCCCCTGAATGAGGCCTGTTCAATTGGCGACCTGTCCCTGGTAAAGCTTATGGTATCAAAAGGTGCAGACGTTACTTTTGCAGACGATAAATATAAATATACACCGCTGCATCTGGCAATCCGCTCAGACACAGAAGACAGCCTGAAGCTTGTGAAGTTCCTTGTTGAAAAGGGTGCTGATGTAAATGCTGTAACAAAAAGCGGCTATACCCCCATTATCTATGCAGGACAGAACTGGACCAGCGGTCCTGAAATCATCAAGTATCTTGCTGACAATAAGGCAGATGTGAATGCATCTGCAAATGATGGTTACAATGTGGGCATGTCCTGTGCTGTTCTCCTTGACCTTGACTGCTATAAATTCCTTGATAAAAAGGGATTCAACTTTAATTCCCGGGATGAAGAAGGAATGACTCCTCTTTTATATTTTGTTACTATTGTTACATGTAAAAACAGGGACGAAATCTTCTATTATTCCAGGATAATGGAAAAGGAAAAGGAAATTGCTGAAATAATAAAATTCCTTTCAACAAAGAGTGACATAAATTTTTTCGGGAACGACAGGGAGACTCCACTTCATATTGCATGCTCAAGCCTTATGGATTACACGAAAATTATTGAAGCCCTTGTTCAGAACGGCGCAAACGTTAATGCCAGGGGACGCTACGGACAGACTCCTGTATTCAACTGCCGTAAGCATCCCGGAATGATTAAGTTCCTCATTGATGCCGGTACAGATCTTTCCCTTCGGGATGAATACGACCTGACCTGTCTTGATGAATGCGAAAAAGATGTAAAGTTTAATCCTGAAATTTCAGCCTCCATAGAATTATTGAAGGCAAGCATAAAGGAAGACAAGGAATATTCTTTTGTTGAACTTGTTGAATACAACTATACCGACAGGGCTGTAGAAATGCTCAAGAAGGGAATTCCTTCTGGATTTGATGATTATGATTCAAGCGGATACACGCCATTGTACTATGCAGTTTTCAACAAAAACCTGAAGCTTGCAAAAATGATTCTTGATAAAGGTGCTGACATAAACAAAAGGCAGAAAAAAGATGACGTTACCGTTCTTTATCTTGCAGCAGAGAAGCTGAACCTTGAAATGGTCCAGCTTCTCCTTAAGTACGAGCCTGACCTTTCAATGATGTTCAAGGACAGGACAAACGAAACCGTTCTTTCCATGTGTGCATGGAAGTACAATTCATACGATGTGGTTAAGGCTCTTCTTGAAGCAGGAGCAGATCCTGACGCTAAGCTTAATGATGAAGGATTGACCATTACGGCAGACCTCTGCAGAGGCGGGGAGGAAGATATAATCCAGCTCCTGATTGAATACGGCGGAGATCCTTTTGCCACACAGACATCTTATATACGTTCTATTCAGCGGTATGAAACTTTTTCAATTATAAGAAAATACTTTCCGGATGGAAGCATTGATTATGACAAAAAATGTGCGGTGTACAACGGGCTTATAAAGAAATATAAAAACAAGACCTTGAGGGCAACGGAAAATTTAAGGATTCGTTCCAGCAGTGACAGGCAGAGTACTACCATTACGGCAATCAGGAAAGGTACCAGAGTTAAGGTCCTCGATGCAGAAAACATGGAAATAATTGACGGCATTCATTCCTGCTGGGTTAAGGTTGAAATCCTCTCGGGAAGCGTTGACAGCGAAGAAAAAAGGATTCCTAAGGGAACAATCGGCTGGTGTTTTCTTGGTTATCTTGAAATGGAAAAATAGCTGAATTTCAGTTGAGGTTTACCCCCTTTACTTTTGGTTTTGTAAAAGGGGTATATAACACTTTAGTGGTGTTTAAGCTATGTGATTTATTATCTATTTGTTGAGAATCTGTCTTGAACGTTCAAGGGCAAGATTAATGTTTTCACAGATATTTTCCCGGCCTAATTTATCTGCCATTCCTGTTTTTTCACAGAGCATGTAAGGCTGGGTATGAATACCGGAAAGAACGATTGTTATTCCCTTTCTGTCACAGGCCGCTTTTGCCTGTTCAAGGGCTTTAATTCCGCCGGCGTCAAGATAAATTGTTTTTCTCATTCTTAAGATAAGGACTTTATAAGAAACACCTGCATTTTCCATTGCAACTTCAAACTTTCTTACTGTTCCAAAGAAAAGAGGTCCGTCAATTTCGTAAACAACTGCACCTTCAGGAATATCAAGTTTTTCTTCCGGCATATCTGCAGAGGCAGAAATACCACCTGTAAGGGTTTCCCTGTTGTTCTGAACTTCTGACAGGTCAATCATTTTCTTAATAAAGAAGAAGGCTGCAAATCCCAGTCCTACTTCAATTGCTACTGTAAGGTCAATAAATACTGTAATAAGGAAAGTTACTGTAAATACACAGATGTCTGATTTCTGACCTTTAAGAAGGGCATTTATAGCAGGAAAGCCTGCCATGTTCCATGCAACATTAACAAGAACTGCGGCAAGGGCAGCCATAGGAATAAGGGATGCGTATTTTCCTGCAAATAAAAGAATTACAAGAAGGGTAAGGGCATGAATGATTCCGGCTACAGGAGTACGGCCGCCATTTTTAATGTTTGTAGCTGTACGGGCAATAGCACCTGTTGCAGGGATTCCACCAAATAATGGAGAAACAATATTTGCAATTCCCTGGCCGATAAGTTCTGTGTCAGAGTCATGTTTGTCTCCGGTCATACCGTCAGCTACAGCTGCCGAAAGAAGGGATTCAATGGCTGCAAGAACTGCAATTGAAACTGCTGTAGGGAAAAGTGAAGTAATTGTCTTTATACCAAAATCCGGAAGGCTGGGTTTTGGAAGTGATGTAGGAATTGCTCCGATAGTAGCTGTTTTAAGTCCGTGTTTAGCAAGGATTACGCTTACTACAGTAGTTACAATAATTACAATAAGGGAGCCAGGGATTTTTTTAATAAAGCGGTTCCATATAAAAAGGAAGGCAAGGCTTGATGCAGCCATGATAAATGAATACCAGTCAATTGTATTGAAGAATTTTCCAAAGGCAATCATTTTTGGAAGAAAGTCTCCAGGCATTTTGGTGTAGCTTTCTCCAAGAATTGTTACAGGATTTGCTTCACTGATGGCAACTGTAAGTCCAAAGAAACTTCCTATCTGGCCACCGGCAATTGTTACTGCAATACCGGCTGTAAATCCAGTTACGATTGTATATGGAATGAATTTTACAAGACCGCCCATTTTGAAAACGCCAAGGAGAATAAGAAGAATTCCTGCAAGGACTGTTGCTGTTGCAAGACCGGACATACCGTATTTTGCAAATATTCCGTAAACGATTACAGTAAAGGCTCCTGTAGGGCCGCCAATCTGTACCGTACTTCCACCAAAGGCAGAAATACAGAAGCCTGCTATGATTGCAGTAAATATACCGGCTGCAGCTGTTACTCCGCTTGCAACCCCAAAGGCAATTGCCAGTGGCAATGCAACTATTCCTACAATAATACCGGCTGTAAAATCGCTGGCAAATTTTGATGCTGAATAGTTTTTTAAAGAACTGATGATTTGTGGTTTAAACATAATCCTCTCCAATGTTTTAACGCTGTCTATAATGCTATTTTTATCGAGTTTTTACAATATAAGCATATAAGCTATAATTTTCATGACAAAAAGTATTTATTGGGATAGAATGGACAAAATGAATTTTGATGAGTACGCATTAGGTGCATATAAAAAAAACAGTTCACCAGACAGTGGTAATAAATTCAGTTTTAACCAGGAAAAAGAAAATAAAGTAGAAAGTATTTCTTCTCAAATCAGGCGCAATGCAGAAGGGGGACATGAACCTCTTATTCACCGGGCAATTTTTGAAAAAATAAATACAAAGCTTGATTCCTTTATGGCAAAGAAAAAGGCTGATGAAAAGACCAGGGCTGATTCAGAAATGGCTGCAAAGACCGGAGTCTGGTTTGAAGAAAAAAAATCCGTTAACAGTCAGGATGTAAAGGAAGCTGCAGATGTTTTGATTTCCGGAGGCCTTATAAAAGTTCCGGAAGAAGAAAGTCCTGAAAAAAAAATTCAGGGAGACAGTCTTTACCGCAGGGTTGCAAAGTTTCTTATTATTATTGGCCTTGATGAAGCTGCAAAAATCCTGCCTCATCTTACAGAAGAGCAGACAGAAAAAATAATTCCTGAACTTGCTTCAATAAGAAGTGTAAGTCCGGAAGAAAGTCAGGAAATCCTTAAGGAATTTAACAGCCTTTTAGAAAAATCCCGGGAAGAGGGTGGCGTTGACACAGCCAGGGCCATGCTTACAAAAGCCTACGGAAGTAAAAAGGCAGAAGAAGTTTTAAATAAAAGCATAGGCAATATCAGACAGAATCCCTTTGATTTTTTAAGTGATGCAGACGGAGACAGAATATCACTTTTAATTCAGGGAGAAAGCATTGGAGTACAGGCTCTTGTTCTTTCCCAGCTTGAAGCAAAAAAAGCAGCTGCAGTAATTAACAGTATGGATAAGGCAAGCAAGTCCCAGATTATTCTAAGACTGGCAAAAATGGAAAGTGTATCTCCTGATGTACTTGAACAGATTTCAAAAAGCCTCAGGCAGAAAATGCTTACCCAGAATACAGAAAATTCAGAAAATCTTGATGGAAGAAGTGTTCTTGCAGAAATCCTTAAACGCATGAGTCCGGATAAGGAAACAAATATTCTTGAAGGTATAAGTGAATCTAATCCTGTTTTAGCCATGGATCTCAGGGACAGGCTTTTTACCCAGGATGATATTGTTAATGCCGACGACCGCTTTATTCAGGATAAACTTCATGTAATGAATGAAAGCGAAATTGCCCTTTTAATTCACGGTAAGAGTGAAGACTTCCGTAATAAAATATTAAATAATGTTTCTAAAAACAGAAAGTCAGTTATTCTTACGGAAGAAAGTCTTATGCAGGTTTTCTTAAAGTCAGACGTAGAAAAAATTTCTTCAAAATTCTTTTCTGAACTTAGAAGGGCCTGGGAAAATGGTCAGCTGCGTATTAAGGGCAGGGATGACTGGCAGTATGTTGAATAGGAGTTGTTAATGAAAAAAGGTCAGGTATATAAGGGATTTGAAGTTCTTGATGTAAAAAGAATTCCTGATTGTAAGTCCACAGGAATTTATCTTAAGCATAAAGAATCAGGAATGGAAGTTTTTCATTTATTAAATAAGGATCCTGAAAATTTATTTTCATTTACCTTTAATACACCTCCTTCAAATTCAACTGGAGTAGCTCACGTTATTGAACACAGCGTATTGTGCGGTTCAAAAAAATATCCATTAAAAGATCCTTTTATTCAGCTTTCAAAACAGAGTATAAATACTTATTTAAATGCCTATACTTCAGTGGACAGAACAGTATATCCTGCAAGTTCAGTAGAGAAAGCTGATTATTATAATCTTATGTCTGTTTATGCAGATGCAGTGTTTTTTCCTTTATTAAAAAAAGAAATATTCAGTCAGGAATGCTGCCGCCTTGAATATGACAATAAAAATAAGCCTTCCCTTCAGGGTGTTGTTTATAATGAAATGAAGGGTGTTTTTTCAAGTCTTTATTATCTTGCAAATAAAGCTGATTGTAATTCTTTAAGTAAAGATTCCTGCTATGGCTATGTGTCAGGTGGTGATCCTCTGGAAATTCCAAATCTTACTTATAAGGAATTTAAAGCCTTTCATAAAAAATATTACTGTACTGCAAACTGCAGGGTTTTTCTTTACGGTGATATAGCAACAGAGGAACAGCTGGATTTCCTTAATGAAAATATAATTGCTAAATGTAAGTCCTGGGGAAAACCTGCCGTAATTGATTTTGAAAGCCCGGAAGATGAGCCTGAACATTATGTAGAAGCTTATGGCCCCTGTGAAGAAAAGGAAGACAGTAAATGTGTGGTCGACCTTAACTGGAAGGTTCCTGCAAAAGAGACAAAAAAAGACATTTCACTTATGAATATTGAACTGCTCTTTTTAATCAATACTCTCTGGCGTAATGATTCAACTCCGGTTGGAAAAGCCCTTCGTAAATCTGGTCTGGGTGCTGAATTAAGTCCTAACATAGGCTGTACCCTGGCCAGACTGGATCCTGTTATTACTGTGGGAATGGCAGGAGTAGAAAAAGAAAAGGCTGAAGAAATCAGAAAGGTTGTAATTGCAGAACTGGAAAGAATTGTAAGGGAAGGACTTACAGAAGATGAAATAGAAACATCCTTAATGGATTTTGAATTTATGAACAGGGAAATTGTAAGGATGGGTGGCCCTTATTCCATGGTTTATATGCGTCAGGCTTTAAGAAGCTGGTGTTATGGAGATAAACCATGGAAGATTATTTTATTTTCTCAGGCTCTTGAAAAGTTAAAAAAGAGGATAAAGGAAGATCCTTCCTATATAAACCAGATTATTAAAAAGTATCTCCTTGATAATCCTTTATGGACATTAGTCACAACTATACCTGATCCTGACTGGAATAAAAAAAGGGAAGAAGATGAACAAAAGATTATACAGAAAATAATCAGCAAGTCTTCTCCGGAAGAATTAAAAGCTCTTGTAGAAGAGATGCATGATTTTCAGAATAAAGAAGAATCAGCTTCTAAGCTTAACTGTATTCCTCATCTTAAAGCATCTGATCTGAAAAAAAAGTATAATTTCATTAAAACTTCAAGGCTTTCTTTATCAGGCATTCCCCTTTTACTTAATAATGAAAATACAAACGGCATTACTTACGTAAGGATTCTTTTTCCGGCTGATGTACTAAAAGCAGAAGATTATTTGTATCTTCCTGTTTTCTGCAGTCTTGTTACAAAATGCGGATGGAAAGGCCTGTCCTGGGATCAGGGGGTTTTAAAAATTCAGAAGGTTACAGGAAGTTTCAGCTGTTATATTAAATCCTCTGATGTTGCAAAAAAATGTCAGGACTATGTAAAGGAAAATCCTCTGGAAGCCGGAAGGGAATGGATTGTTTTCTCATTCAATTATTTAAATGAGTATGAAGAAAAAGTTTTTGCCCTTTTGGAAGATTTTTTTAACAAAGTAGATTTTAAGGATCTGGACAGAATCAGGACTTCTATAAAAGCCATGTATTCTGCGGCTGCTTCTCAGTTGTCTGCTTCTTCTTATGGATATATTTCTACAAGAGCCTGCAGCAGGTCATCAAGAAACGGAGCCGTGTCAGAGCTTATAGACGGTTACAGTCAGATTCTTGCCCTTAAAAAAATGAATTCCATGCCGGTAAAAAAAATTGCCCGCAAATTAAGAAAGATTTTTGCTCAGGTAAAAAAAGGTGGCAGCCTTATTCAGGTTATTGGAGAAAAAGAGAGTCTGGATGGAGCAAAAGTCAGGCTTTCTTCCTTTATTGATAAGGTTCATCTTTGTCCACTTAAAGCAAAAAGAAAGATTCCTGTAGAAAAATTTTATTCCCTTACAGATTTGAATGATGTAAAGGATGTTCAGGTAATTAATAAACATAATCCTGATTTTGATGAAGTTTTTATTATTACCGGCGGAGTAGGTTATGCAGCTCATATTGTAAAAAATTCCGGCTGGGATACTAAGGAATTTATGGAAGATGAGCTTTATTCTCATTATCTTGAAAATACTGATCTCTGGCAGAGGGTTCGTACAGAAGGTGGAGCCTATGGTGTTTCCATGTCAGTAAGCGGAGACAGGGAAGCTACTTTGTTTGCTACTTACAGGGATCCAAAGCCTTTTGATTCCGTAGATACCTGCCTGGATATAATTAAGAATTTTGATGAAAATAACCTGGACAGGGATGTGGTAGAAAAGTCAGTAATAGGTCTTTATTCTTACATGATTACTCCTGATACTCCGGAAATAAAGGGAAGCAGGGCCCTTACCAGGGAACTTTATGGTCATACAAACGAAGATAATAAAAGATATATCGACAGACTTTTTGAATTGACTGTAGATGATATGAAGGAATCAATAGCCAGGTATAAAAAGGCAAAAAAAGAAGGAAAAACCGTTATAGCAGCCCCACAAAGCTTTATAACGGAAGATATTAAAAAAAGGTGTGGAAAAATTATCATTTTGACCTTATAATTAAAGTTATGTATTGAAAGGAGATAATTATGGATAAAAGAACTAAAATTTTAGTTGAATTATTGAAGCAGCTTGTATCAAATCTTCAGGGCGCTCCTTATCCTGGAGAAGATTTTGAACCTGAATTATATAAAATATGGTATGAACATTGTCAGAAAAGTGCAGTAGATTGTTTTGAATATCTTGAAGCAAATTTTCAGGACGAAAAAAAAGAGTTTTCAAAATCTTTAGATAAAATGTTTAAATAACCGTAATAAATCTGCCGAAAAACAATAAGAGTAGTTACAGCTAGTTCATTGTTTTTGGGTGGATTTATATATGGATGTAAAGAAAATCAGGCGTAACAGCCGCTACATGCTGAAAGGTTCTTTGCGTAAGGCAGGTTTTGACTGCTGGAGACTTATAACTTGCGGAATAAGCCGTAAGACAGGAGAAGAGAAGACTTTCTATATTGAATATTATGTAGTGAATCCGGCCTTATCTCCTGATGAAGTTATTCTTGGGTTTAAAAATAGATTTTCAGGTAATGAGGCAGACCTTCAGTATGCTCTTGCCGGTACGGAATCTGCAAAGACTTTTACTACAGAAAACCTTGTACAGCCTTCTTTTGTTATGGTAAAGGCCGGTATTCTTTCTAAGGGTGGAAGTCAGATAAATAATTATTATCCTTTCAGTCAGTTAAAAATTAATGATGCAAATTTTATTCTCAGTGTAGGTCCGGAAGAAAGACCGGAATGCGTTCTTTCTGATGATTATTCAGTAGGAAGGGTCGCAGTAACAAAAGATGAACTTCTTCATAAGCCTGAGTATTTAGGCAATGCAGGCTGGATGGAATGGAACCTTAGGTTTGATCAGAAAATTGAATTCCAGAAAAATTATTCTTCAAAAGATGTTAACTGGGCAGCCTTTGGTGCAAAAACAGATTTTAATGGTGAAATAATCTTTAACGGGGAAGAATACGTTGTAGCTTCCAAAAAAAGTTTCGGTTATTTTGATAAGACCTGGGGAAAGGCTTTTGTA
>NZ_JAILGZ010000099.1 GCF_024696245.1 Treponema sp. | reverse complement strand
CCTGCAGTAAATACTTTTTCTACATCAGTGCGGTAGCTGTAACCTTCTTTTGCAAGAACAGTATTTCTCTGAGACAGAGGAGTACCAAAGGCTTTTGCAGTATATTCTTCTGCACCAAGGAAGCCTGCAGCAATAAGAATTACATCAGCAGGGAGTTCTTTTTCTGAACCCTTACGTTCGCAGAGAGTTCTTTTTCCGTCTACCATTTTGAATTCAACTTCTACAGTTGTAATTCCGTTTACCTTCCCATCCTGAACATGAACTTCTTTAATTGTAGTTTCATAAACACGAGGGTCATGTCCAAACTTATGAATGCTTTCTTCTGCACCATAATCAGTCTTAAGGACTTTAGGCCACTGTGGCCACGGATTATTTGCCTGACGTTCTTTTGGAGGACAAGGCATCATTTCTATCTGAGTAACGCTGGCAGCTCCAAGACGAATGCTTGTTCCAGTACAGTCGTTTCCTGTATCACCACCACCAAGAACAATTACATGCTTACCTTTAACGTCTACATATTTTTTGTCTTCAAGATTTGAATTAAGAAGACTCTTTGTAACTCCTTTAAGGAATTCAACTGCAGGATAGATTCCCTGAGCATCACTCCCTGGAGCTGATAAAGGACGGGCTTTTTTTGCACCACAGCAGAGGGCAACTGCATCGTATTCTTCAAGAAGCTTGTCTGCCTTTACAGAATCCTTTGATCTTCCCCCAACATCTGCACCAGTAATAAATTCAACACCTTCTTCCTTCATAAGGTTAACACGGCGGTCAATTACAGATTTGTCCAGCTTCATGTTTGGAATACCATACATAAGAAGTCCGCCGATTCTGTCATCACGTTCAAACACAGTAACATTGTGTCCGCGGCGGTTAAGAAGATCTGCAACTGCAAGGCCGGCTGGTCCTGAACCTACAACAGCAATTTTTTTACCTGAACGTACTTTAGGAATCTGTGGCTTCATGTAACCGGATTCAAAGGCCTTTTCTATGATAAAAAGTTCGTTGTCATGTACAGTTACTGCATCCTTTATGTCTCCGCCGTTTCCGCAGTTACATGCTTTTTCGCAGAGGGCCGGACAAACTCTTCCTGTAAATTCAGGAAAGCTGGATGTCTTTAAAAGCCTCCATGCTGCCATGTCAAACTGTCCCTGGTAAAGGGCATCATTCCATTCAGGAATAAAATTATGAAGAGGACAGCCTGTTACCATTCCTGCAAGTTTAATTGCACTCTGGCACATTGGAACACCACAGTTCATGCAGCGACCTGCCTGCTGGCGTCTTTCTTTTTCATCAAGGGGAGTATGGAACTCCTTAAAGTTAAGTTCACGCAAATCAGGTGCAACTGTGTTATTTTCTTTTCTTGTATATGTTAAAAATCCAGTAGGGTTTCCCATTAGTATTCTCCTGCATTTTTTAGTTTAATCAGCCGACCTTTTTCTGACCGGTTGTTGTATAAAATGCCTCAAGCACAGCCTCATCGTGATTGAGTCCCCTTTCTTCTGCCTTACCAATTTCTGAAAGCATCTTGCGGTAATCGTTAGGAATAATTTTCTTAAAGTGAGGTAAGTAAGACTGGTAATCCTTAAGGATTTTTTCTGCCAGCTGTGAGCCTGTTTCTTTAAGATGGTTTTCGATTATGCCTTTAAGAAGAGAAGCATCATGTTCATCTGTTACTTCTTCCATGCTTACAAGCTGCTTGTTAATGCGGTGGTAAAGGTCATGGTTAAGGTCAAGAACGTATGCTGTTCCTCCTGACATACCTGCGGCAAAGTTACGTCCTGTTTTTCCAAGAATAACTGCAGTTCCACCGGTCATATATTCAAGACCATGGTCGCCGCATCCTTCTGCAACAACTGTAGCTCCTGAATTACGTACACAGAATCTTTCTCCGGCAATACCGTTGATGTAAGCCTGTCCGCTTGTAGCACCAAAGAGGGCAACGTTACCTATGATAATGTTGTCTTCTGCATTACCTGCAAAGGCATCTGCTTTTTTAACAACAATTTTTCCACCGGAAAGTCCCTTACCAAGATAGTCGTTGGCATCTCCTGTAAGGCGGAGGGTAAGTCCCTTTGGAATAAAGGCACCAAAGCTCTGTCCACCTCCTCCTTCTGCGTTAACAACAAAGGAATCATCTTCAAGGCTGCTGCCGAATTTTTTCTGGATCTCGCTTCCAAGAATAGTTCCCATGGTTCTGTCTGTGGATGTTACTTTTACGCTAAACTGGCCCTTCTTATTTTTAGAAACTTTTTCAAAGGCTTTAAGAAGATCCTTAACGTCAATTGTCTTTTCAAGTCCAAAGTCGTAAACATCATTCATATCAAAGTGAGACTTTACTCCGGCTTCAGGCTTGTATCCGATGATGCGGCTTAAATCAACAAGGGCAGCTCTCTTAAATCCCTGCTTGTCTTTAAGTTTAAGAAGGTCAGTTCTTCCGCACATTTCATCAAGATTGTGAACACCAAGTTTTGCCATGTATTCCCTAAGTTCCTGGGCAATAAACTTCATAAAGTTTTCTACATACTCAGGTTTACCTGGGAAGCGCTTTCTTAATTCACTGTTCTGAGTTGCAACACCAAATGGACAGGTATCAAGATTACAAACCCTCATCATTGCACAACCCATTGTAATAAGAGGAGCTGTAGCAAAACCAAATTCTTCTGCACCAAGAAGGGCTGCAATTGCAACGTCACGTCCGCTCATAAGTTTACCGTCAGTTTCGATTACAACTCTTGAACGAAGGCCGTTCTGAATAAGTGTCTGATGTGTTTCTGCAAGACCAAGTTCCCAAGGAAGACCAGCATGATGAATTGAAGAAATTGGAGCAGCACCTGTTCCGCCGTCATGTCCTGAAATAAGGATTACCTGAGCACCGGCTTTTGCAACACCAGCTGCAATTGTTCCAACCCCTGCTTCACTTACAAGCTTAACGGAAATACGGGCAGCCCTGTTTGCATTCTTTAAGTCATAGATAAGCTGAGCAAGGTCTTCAATAGAATAAATGTCATGATGTGGTGGAGGAGAAATAAGTGAAACACCTGGAGTTGCATAACGGGTCTTAGCAATCCAAGGATAAACTTTTTTACCAGGAAGATGTCCGCCTTCACCAGGTTTTGCACCCTGAGCCATTTTAATCTGAATCTCTTTTGCACTTAAGAGATATTCTTCTGTAACACCAAAGCGGCCTGAAGCAACCTGTTTAATTGCAGAGTTTGCTTCTGTTCCAAGACGTTCAGGTTTTTCTCCACCTTCTCCGGAATTACTTTTTCCGTGAAGATGATTCATTGCAATTGCCATACAGCGGTGGGCTTCTTCAGAAATTGAACCGTAACTCATGGCACCGGTTTTAAATCTCTTTACGATTTCATCTACGCTTTCTACTTCGTTAATTGGAATCTCTTTAGCAGAAGCAAAGTCAAAGTCCAGCATAGCCCTTAAAGTGTGAGGGTGAGAATTATCGTCAACAAGACTTGTGTATTCCTTAAAGCGGCTGTAGTCTCCGCTGCGGGTTGCTTCCTGAAGGGCAATAATAACTTCCGGATTATAAAGATGGTCTTCGCAGGTAGGTCCTCTCCTGAACTTGTGATTACCTGTACTGTCCAGGTGGGTATTAACTGTAAGTCCAAGAGGATCAAAAGCGTGATTGTGATGGAAGTTTACGTCTTCTTCTATTTCTTTAAGGGTAATTCCTCCAACACGGCTTACTGTGTTAGTAAAGTATTTGTCGATTACAGATTTATCAATTCCCACAGCTTCAAAAATCTGTGCTGACTGATAAGACTGAATTGTACTGATACCCATCTTTGCAGCAATCTTTACGATACCGTTAATAATTGCCTTGTTATAATCATCAATGGCTGTGTGATAATCTTTATCAAGAAGTTTCTGATCAATAAGTTCAGCGATACATTCATGGGCAAGGTAAGGATTAATTGCACGGGCACCGTAACCTAAAATCATTGCACTCTGATGTACGTCACGGATTTCTGCACTTTCAAGAATGATAGAAACTGAAGTACGTTTCTTTGTGCGGATAAGATACTGTTCAACAGAAGATACTGCCAGTAAAGAAGGAATTGCAACATGACTTTCATCAACACCCCTGTCGCTGAGAACGATGATGTTTGCACCCTTGTGGTACTGGGCATCGATTTCGTTAAAGAGATTGTTGATGGCATTTTCTAGAGAAGTGTTCTTGTAATAAAGAAGGCTTACAGTTGCAGCCTTAAAGCCCGGTTTGTTAAGGGCCTTAATCTTCATCATGTCTACACCGGTTAAAATAGGATTGTCTATTTCCAGAACAGTGCAACTCTTGCTCTGTGGTTCAAGGAGGTTTCCATCTGTTCCAACATAAACAGTTGTATCTGTTACAATTTTTTCTCTCAGGGAATCAATAGGAGGATTTGTTACCTGAGCAAAGAGCTGTTTAAAATAGCGGAAGAGAGCCGGATGCTTTTCGCTCATAATTGCAAGAGGAGTATCAACACCCATGGCACCTGTTGGTTCAACACCATTTTTTGCCATAGGAAGAATCATTTCGTTTACATCTTCATAGTTCCAGCCAAAGGCACGGTACATAATGTCACGTTCTTCCTGAGTGTAAACAGGAATCTTTTTATTAGGAATTGCAATGTCCCTGAGGTGAATAAGATTCTGATCAAGCCATTCACCGTATGGATGCTGGCTGGCAAACTGCTTTTTACATTCTTCATCAGAAATAAGACGTTTCTGTTTTGTATCAACAAGAAGAATACGTCCAGGCATAAGACGGGATTTTACTGCGATTTGGTTTTCAGGAATATCAAGTACACCAACTTCTGAAGAAAGAATAAGGCAGTTGTCTTTTGTAATATAATAGCGGCTTGGTCTTAAACCGTTACGGTCAAGGGTTGCACCAAGAACATCACCATCACTAAAGAGAATGGCAGCAGGTCCGTCCCAAGGTTCCATCATGGTTGCCCAGTAATGATAGAAATCTTTCTTTTCTCCATTCATTGAATCATCATGCTTCCATGGTTCAGGAATACAAACCATTACTGCCAGAGGAAGAGGCATTCCGTTCATGGTAAGGAACTCAAGGGTATTATCAAGCATTGCAGAGTCAGAACCAGTCTGATCTACTGCAGGAAGAATCTTTTTAATTTCGCTTTCTGTAAATTTTTCTGAAACAAGTTTTTCTTCACGGGCAAACATTCTGTCAACGTTACCACGGATAGTATTGATTTCTCCGTTGTGGGCGATAAAGCGGTTAGGATGAGCACGCTGCCAGCTTGGATTTGTATTAGTAGAAAAGCGTGAGTGAACTATTGCAAGGGCAGAAACATATTCTTCACTCTGAAGATCATAATAGAAAGTCCTTAACTGCTGAACAAGGAACATTCCCTTGTAAACGATTGTACGGCTGGAAAAAGAAGCTACGTATGTATCAAACTTAGTCTGTTCAAACTGACGGCGGAGCATGTAAAGCTTGCGGTCAAAATCTATTCCCTTCTGACATGATTCAGGGCGTTCAATAAAACACTGCATTATGCAAGGCATACAGTCCCTGGCTTTTTTTCCAAGAACATCTGCGTTTACAGGAACTTCCCTCCAGCCTAAAAACTTCATGCCCTCTTTTTCTGTAATGGACTCCAGCATTTTCTGAGCCTGAGCACGAATAAAAGCATCCTGAGGAAAGAAAAACATTCCTACGCCATAATCACGTTCATCTTTTAATTCAATTCCAATTTTATGAGCAGCTTTCTTAAAGAAATCATGGGAAATCTGAACAAGGATTCCTACACCGTCACCGGTTTCTCCTGTAGCATCCTTTCCTGCACGATGTTCAAGTTTTTCTACAATAGAAAGTGCATTATCCACGATTTTTCTTGAAGCATGACCATCAATATTTACAACAGCTCCAATACCACAGTTGTCATGTTCAAAGCTTGATTCATACAAAGTTTTCACAGCCTAAACCTCCTGAATACAAAAAAAATGGCGTTTGACCTTAAAGACAATACGCCCTAAGGTCAAACGCCATCGTTTGTATAATTCAGTATAAATAAATTTCTTTTTTATACAAGGAGCTTAAAAAATAAGTGCCGAAAAATACAATTACACAAAATCACAGCTATCATGCAAGAGCTGCAACAGGATCAAGCTTTGCTGCACGGGAAGCAGGACTTAAACCAAAGAATATTCCTACAAAAACGGAAAATACAAAGGCTATTATGCAGGACTGCCAGCTGATAACAAAAGAAAGGGAGCGGACAAATTCAACTGCAAGACTTACGAGTATGCCTATGATTATTCCGATTGTTCCTCCCATTAAAGTTATGCTTGCTGATTCAATCAGGAACTGCTGGCGGATAACTGCCGGACTGGCACCAAGAGCCTTGCGGATTCCTATTTCCTGCCGCCGCTCTGTTACTGTAACAATCATTATGTTCATAATACCAATACCGCCTACTAAAAGAGAAATTGCAGCTATGGCAGAAAGCATAATGCTCATGGTATTTGTAATGGAACTTATCTGGTCTATTATTGTCTGCATTGAAGTTACATTAACAGAACCTTCCGTGCCGCTGACTTCTTCACAATATTCAGTAATTGTTGTTACCAGCTCAGTTGTTTTTTCTTTTGATACAGCCTGAACCATAATTGTTGCTGCATCAGGATTAGCCTTTATTTTTTTGGAATAAAAGCCTCTGGTTATATAAGCGCCTGACGTTGTGTTTTCCATACCGGAAGTCTGTTCCTTCATTACGCCGCATACCGTAAAGCTAAAGGAAACTTTGCTTACTACAACATTTACAACTTTTCCTACAGCATCACCGTTTGGAAAAAGAGATGTAGCAATTTCACTGCCGAGGATTATTTTCTGAGTACCCATTACATTATCCGTAACAGTAAAATAATCTCCAGCGCTAAGTTTAAGACCATACTCCTGCAGGTAATCTGTTTCTACAGCAGTACCGGTAATTGAAACACTTGTATCTCCGTAAGAAAGGGTCATGCTGCAGGTATTTTTGTACCAGACTTTTTTTATATTCTCTACTCTATTGAATAAATCCTGGCGGAAAGATTCATTAAACAAGAGGGAAATTGCCTCCCTCTTTTTTCTTTTAAAACCGGAAGACACGCTTACCATATCAAGCCCATTGGAACCAAAGGTATCCTGAATCTGTTGCGTTGAACTTGTACCCATGCTCATGATTACAATTACGGATGCAACACCAATGATAATTCCTAAAAGAGAAAGTATGGTACGGATTTTGTTACGCTTAAAATTTGCAAAGGCATTTATAAAATCTTCCAGCATATTAAAGCTCCTGTGGCTGCTGGGTAAAATCTTCCTGAATCAAGCCGTCAAAGATTTTTATACATCTGTTGGAAGCAGCACCAACTCTCGGGTCATGGGTTACAATTACAACTGTTGTTCCACTTTTATTAACTTCCCAGAAAAGTTTCATTACAGATTTTCCTGTTTCACTATCAAGGGCACCGGTTGGTTCATCGGCAAGAATTATTTTTGGCTTTGTAACAGTGGCACGGGCTATGGCAACCCTCTGCTTTTGTCCTCCGGAAAGTTCACTTGGATGATGATGAAGACGGTCTGACAAACCTACCCTTTCCAGAGCCTGACTTGCAAGAGTCACCCTGTCGTGATGTTCAATTCCGGCATAGCGGAGGGGAAGCATTACATTCTCAAGAACTGTCATTGAAGGTAAAAGAAAATACTGCTGAAAAACAAAACCTACTGTCTGATTTCTTAAAACAGCAAGTTCTTTTTCTGACATACGGTGAGTTTCCTTACCGTTAATTTTTACGATGCCATCTGTAGGACGGTCAAGGCAGCCAATCATATTCATACAGGTAGATTTTCCTGAACCGGAAGGCCCCATTATTGTAACAAATTCTCCCTGACTGATATTAAATGAAACATCCCTTAAGGCTTTTACTTCGGTATCACCCATAATGTAGCTGCGTTTTACATGTTCAAGACTTATAACAGATTCAGCCATTAAAAGCCCCCTGGAGGAGGTCCGCCTGCACCCATGCCTCCCATGTCATTTTTACTATCCTTACTGTTCTTTTTATTAATCTTTACTCCCCGCTGCTGACCTGATTTTGCAGCAGAAGTCTGAGCCTTAAGAACATCACCGGCCTTTACGTCACCGCTTTCTATCTTTACGTAATCAGTATCATAAGGCCTGACCATAACTTCTATTTTTTCTTCTGAATCTTTTTTTACAACGTAGGCATTTTTTCCGTCACGGCCAATGGCATATTTTTCTACGATTAAGAAATTTTCATCTGGAGAAATCTTTATCTTTCCGCTAAAAGAAAAGTTAGGGAGAATTTCTTCCGGATAAGGTGAATCAATTCTGAGGATTGCATTTACAACTGTAGCACCGCGGCTTGTTACTTCGCCAATTGCAGGCCAGCCTGTAACATAACCTTTTACAGTTTCTGAATATGCAGGAAAAGTAAATTCAACTTCCTGGTCTTTTACAAGTTTAGCTACATCTGTTTCTGCGACTTCTACTTCTGCAAGGAGATAAGAAACATCTACAAGAGTTCCAACTGAATCCTTTGCTTCAAGGGAATCACCTACGGCTACATCAATCTCTGCAATAATTCCATCAAAGGTTGCAGTAACTTTACGCTCTGTAATTTTCTGAACAAGGGAAAGCCTTTCTGTTTCCATTAAGGCAAGTTCTTTTTTTGAACCACTGATTCTTGTTGTTTCCATCTCATAGTCATGCTTGGCAAGATTGTACTGCTGGGTTGTATCATCAAGCTGAATAATCATGTCACCTTTTTTAACATGGTCTCCCTGCTTTACGTAAACGGCAACAACAGTACCATCAGAAAGAGCCTGAAGGGTCTGTTCCTGTGCTGCAGAAACTACACCTGCAACATCAATTACGTTTTCATATTTTTCCTGACGAATTTTGTAGGTTACATTACTGATGTCATCTTCTGCAAAAAAATTTCTTGCCACATGCAAAAGGACAAATAATACAATCAGGGCAATGATTGAAATAACTGCTATTTTAATTTTCTGTTTTCGCTTCATTTATAATTCTCCCAGTTCATCATCACGGACAAACATAGTTCTGGTTTCGTTATTGTAAATAATAAGTTCAAGAGCATTTATTAAAAGTTTTATGCGGTAATTTTCTTTATTAACCTG
>NZ_JAILGZ010000038.1 GCF_024696245.1 Treponema sp. | reverse complement strand
TGAGAGAGTATTTCTGCTCCATATTCAGGACCGGAGTCTTCTATCATCTTTGAATAATTAAAAATTAAATCTGAATACATACCTTATATTCTAATGCATTTTTTATTAAATCTGAATATTATTCAGCATTTACAGTAAAGGAGTAAACGGGGTTATTCCGGTAAAAAAATGTAAAATTATTACAAATACGTCGAGTCAAGGCACGCTCACGCTTAAAGCCTTGACTTCGCCGTTTTGAGGGTTTTGTAATAAACCCTCAATAAAAAAGCTCCCGCCTTCAATTAAGAAAGCAGGAGCCTTAAGTTAAAAAACAGGACAGCATAAATTAACTGTCCCTATTTAGGTTTTACATTAGTATCCCATTCCACCCATATCTGGAGCAGCAGGAGCTGCAGCAGGTGGTTCTGGAATATCTGTAATTGCACATTCAGTTGTAAGAAGCATACCTGCAACAGAAGCTGCATTCTGCAATGCACAACGGGTAACCTTAGCAGGGTCAATAATACCTGCATCCATCATGTTAACCCATTCACCCTTTGCAGCATTATATCCGACACCAGCTTTTTCTCCCTTAGCTTTGTCAGCAATAACTGCACCATCTACGCCTGCATTTTCTGCAATCTGGCGGATTGGTTCTTCAAGAGCGCGCTTAACAATCTGGAATCCAACCTTTTCGTCTCCGTAAAGATCAGCTTTATCTGCATCAAGAACTTTGCTTGCTTCGATAAGTGCAAGTCCACCACCAGATACAATACCTTCTTCAAGAGCAGCACGAGTTGCAGCAAGTGTATCTTCTACGCGGAATTTCTTTTCTTTCATTTCTGTTTCTGTGATGGCACCGATTTCAATAACAGCAACACCACCAGAAAGTTTAGCAAGACGTTCCTTAAGCTTTTCCTTGTCATAATCAGAAGTAGACTTTTCTACAGCAGCCTTAATTTCTGCAATGCGGGCAGAAATTGTATCCTTATCACCGGCACCGTCTACGATAGTTGTATTATCTTTATCAATCTTAACTGATTTTGCAGTACCAAGATCTTCAAGGGTTGCACTTTCAAGTTTAAGACCAAGGTCCTTAGTAATAACTTTACCACCAGTAAGGATAGCAATATCATTAAGCATTTCCTTTCTGCGGTCACCAAAACCAGGAGCCTTAACAGCAACACACTTAAGTGTTCCACGGATAGAGTTAACAACAAGAGTTGTAAGAGCTTCGCCGTCAACATCTTCTGCAATGATTACAAGAGGACGTCCTGTCTGAGCTACTTTTTCAAGTAAAGGAAGAAGATCCTTCATTGTGCTGATTTTTTCGTCATGAATAAGAATGTATGGATTTTCGTAATTGCATTCCATTCTGTCACGGTCATTTACAAAGTAAGCATTGATGTAACCGCGGTCAAACTGCATACCTTCTACAGTTTTAACAGTTGTATCCATGTTCTTTGATTCTTCAACAGTGATTACACCGTCTTTACCAACCTTTTCGATAGCTTCTGCAAGGATTTTACCGATTTCCGGGTCGTTGTTGGCAGAAATTGTTGCAACGTGAGTAATATCATCATTACCTTTAACTGCACGGCTGTTCTTTTTTACTTCTGCAATAGCAAGAGCTGTTGCCTTATCAATACCACGTTTAATTTCAATTGGAGTCATTCCGGCAGAAACTGCTTTAAGACCTTCACGAACAATAGCATAAGCAAGAACAGTAGCTGTTGTAGTTCCGTCTCCGGCAACATCATTTGTCTTTGAAGAAACTTCACGAACAAGCTGAGCTCCCATGTTTTCAAAAGGATCCTTTAATTCAACTTCTTTTGCAACAGAAACACCGTCCTTTGTAATAGTTGGAGAACCGTATTTCTTATCAAGCATAACAAGACGTCCGCAAGGTCCAAGTGTTACCTTAACTGCCTTTGCAATCTGCTCAACACCACTGAGCATCTTTTTGCGTGCTTCTTCACTGTAAACTAACTGTTTAGCCATTTTATCTGCTCCTATTTATTTGAAATAAAATACAATTTGTTATTGCACAAAATACTAAAAATCCGGGAATTTTGCAAATTTTTTTTATTTTTTATCATTAATATATGGCCATAAAAATACCCCGTCCTTAAGTGAACGGGGTATGTAACAGCAGCCTTTACTTTACTGAGCTACAACTGACTGAGCCTTTTCAAGGGCTTCCTTAAATTTAATTACCATTGCATAAGGATCACTTTCGTCATATACAACATAAGTTTCTACGTTCTTATCATTGTACATAGTAAATCCGCAGTGAACTGTTCCCGGGAATTCCCTGATAGCTGCAGGGTCTTTAGAATCACCGTTAACAATAGCCATAAAGTCTTCGTAAGCTGCCTTAAATTTGTTGATAACATTTTTGTTAAGGCTGCCTTTATAAGCAATTGTAAAGTCCATAAGACCCTTGCCGCCAACACCGTCAATATTTACAGAAGTTCCAACATAAAATACAAACTTAACATCTACATTGCTTGAGTTTATATATGTAAGGAGTTCTTCAAAATCAACTCCGTCCTCAAGACAGCTTTTATCTGCATTAATATAAACCTTTCCTGTTGCTCCCATAGCAATTTTGAGATCCTTGTAAGCAGATGAAGAAGCTTCTTTTGCAAGGAATTTTTTCATATCCATTGCTAATTCACTTTCATAGTCAAAGTCCAGGGTAATATCCACATTTTTTTCATCATCTTTGCTGTTGCTAAGAGCAAAGAAACCTGTTGTTACAGGAAGGTTAATGTTTACACCAAGTTTTGAGAAAGGCTTAAATGCTTTTTTAGGAAAGTTAATGGTAAAATCAATTTCAGAGTAGCCTTTTTCATTGTACAAATCAAGAAAAGAACCAGATTGATCATCAACTCTCATAGAAAATCTTTCCAGTTCTTCACTTAAATTGTCACCAGTTTCTGCAATAGCATACACAAATGCTTCTTCGTTTCCGATAGATGCACATTTTGTAATAAATGGATCTGTTGTAAGTGCTGCTTCCTTTGATTTTTCCTGATAAAGCTTATAAGACTCCTCATCAGTTACAAAAGTTTTGGCTTCAGACTTTTTAACGTCCTTTGGTGAGTACTGACTTATCTTTGTCTGTGCAAAAGACATACTAGCTGCGACAAAAGAAAGAAGTACAAGAGCAATTTTTTTCATATTTCCTCCATATAATTAAAAAAGGGGGCAAAACTAAAGTAAAAGCTTTTAATTTTGTCCCCTTTTATAAATTAAATACCGTTGTAATGTGTGCGAACCTTATCAAGTACGTATTCTTTAAATTCTGCAAGCTTCATTGTTTTCTGTGGAAGCTTGGAACTAAACCTGAAGCGAACTGTAACAGATTCGTCATTCTTTTCGTTTGCACCAACAACAAGAATATAAGGTGTTCTGTGTTCTGTAGAAATCATCTTAATCTTGTTCTTCATGTTGTCATCATCAGTGTAGGCATTTACGCGGATACCGGCTGCTGCAAGTTCATCTGCAACCTTCTGAGCATAATCATTAAACTCAGGGTTTACAGGAACAACTGCTGCCTGTTCAAAATGAAGCCATGCAGGGAAAGCACCGGCATAGTTTTCTATAAGAATACCCATAAAGCGTTCAAGAGAACCAAGAACTGCACGGTGAAGCATTACAGGGTGATGCTTCTGGTTATCAGCACCAATGTACTGGGCATTAAGACGCTCTGCACTAGGAAGCTGGTAGTCAAGCTGAATTGTACCACACTGCCATTCACGGCCAAGGGTATCGTAAAGCTTAAACTCAAGCTTTGGTCCGTAGAAAGCTCCTTCTCCAGGCTGAATCTCATAATCAAGACCGGCTGCATTACATGCTGCACCAAGTGCCTTTTCTGCACGCTGCCATGTTTCAAGGTCACCAACGTGATCTTCCGGCATTGTAGAAAGTTTTACTACAAGATTCTTATCAAAACCAAAATCCTTGTAAACATCTTTAAGAAGACGGCAGAATTTTGCAACTTCGCTTTCTACCTGTTCATCTGTACAAATAATATGAGCGTCGTCCTGAACAAATCCTCTTACACGCATAATTCCGTGAAGGGTTCCGCTAGGTTCGTTACGTACACAGTGTCCGAATTCTGCAAGACGTAAAGGAAGGTCCTTATATGAACGTGGGCGGCTGTTAAAAATCTCAAGGGCACCAGGACAGTTCATAGGTTTAATAGAAAAGATTCTTTTTTCTGATTCAGTTACGAACATGTTCTTCTGATAGTGACCCCAGTGACCTGAACGTTCCCAGAGGGAGCGAGGCATAACTGCAGGAGTATTTACTTCTTTATAACCGTCAGCAGTAACCTTCTGTCTCATGTAATCCTGAAGTGTTACATACATCTGCCATCCATTAGGGTGCCAGAAAATCTGACCTGGATCTTCCGGATCAATATGGAAGAGATCCATCTGAGTACCAAGCTTACGATGATCGCGTTTTTCTGCTTCTTCAAGCATTGCAAGATAATCTTTAAGATCATTTGGTTTATAGAAACAAACTGCATAAATACGGGAAAGCATAGCCTTGTCGCTGTCTCCCCTCCAGTAAGCACCTGCCATCTTTGTAAGC
>NZ_JAILGZ010000121.1 GCF_024696245.1 Treponema sp. | reverse complement strand
AGCTTGGAACGATAAACCTCAGGCTCTAAGTCACGGCCGTCATAGTTTGGAACAAAGTGAGTAATTTCCGGATTAGTTACAAAAAAATCTTTTGCCAGAGGATGAAGGCGGCATTCAATGTAACGTCCTGCTGATGCAGGGTCACCGGTATATTTATTACCAAAGTTTCCCTGTTTTTCTATAAAGATTTCTTTATTTGCAAGATTAACAAGGGCACCATAAATGGAAGCATCACCATGAGGGTGGTACTTCATTGTACGACCTACAACAAAAGAAACCTTCTGAAAGTATCCGTCATTTACTTCAAAAAGAGTATGCATGATGCGGCGCTGTACAGGTTTAAGACCGTCTTCAAGATCAGGAATAGCCCTGTCGCGGATTACATAAGAGGCATATTCAATGAAGTTTTTATCAAATAAATTTTTTACAAAAGCCATGATTTCTCCAAAGTAAAACTAAACGTCAATTTCTGAATTAGACAGAAGGTTATTTTCGATAAACTTGCGTCTTTCAGGAGTGTTCTTTCCCATATAGAAAGCAAGAAGCTGTGGAATAATCTTTAACTGACTGATTTCTACAGGAGTCAGGTGAATTGTTTCCGGAGCAATAAACTGCTTGAACTCACTAGGGTTCATTTCTCCAAGACCTTTGAATCGTGAAGTTTCACAGTTTTTACCAAGCTTAGCCTGAGCTGCATCACGTTCTTCTTCTGTATAACAGTAAATGTTTTCCTTCTTGTTTCTTACACGGAACAATGGAGTTTCAAGAATCCAGACCCTTCCGCTGGTAATAAGCTCTTCAAAGTAACCCAGGAAGAAAGTAAGTACAAGATTTCTGATATGAAAACCGTCGTTATCGGCATCAGTTGCAATTACAATTCTTGAGTAGCGGAGGTTTTCTACAGAGTTTTCTATTCCCAAAGCCATCATAAGCTGATAAAGCTCATCATTTTTATAAATATCACTCTGTTTTTTTCCATACATGTTTTCCGGCTTACCTCTAAGACTAAAGATAGCCTGGTAATCTGCATCACGGGAATGAGTCATTACGCCGGAAGCCGACTGTCCTTCCGTAATAAAGATCATGGAGTTTTCACCCTTAGCACCGTCATCAAGATGGAAGCGGCAGTCATCAAGTTTTTCTATTCTTATTGAATTTTTCTTTGTAGCTTCACGAACAAGTTTTTTTACGCTGGCAAGTTCCACACGCATCTTTTCGTTATGCTCGATTTTTTCCTTAAGACGCTCTGCAGCCTTTGGATTTTTATGAAGCCAGTCATCAAGACCAGACTGAACTTCTGCAACAATCCATGGCCTTACATCTGTATTACCAAGTTTATTCTTTGTCTGACTTTCAAAAACAGGGTCCTTAACCTTTACAAGAACAGCAGCTGTAATACCGTCCCTTACATCTTCACTTTTAAAGTTAGTCTGGAAAAAGTCATTTACACCCTTAATAAAACCTTCCTTAAATGCATTAAGGTGGGTACCACCATCAGAAGTATACTGACCGTTTACAAAAGAAAAATAATTTTCACCATAAGCATTTGTGTGGGTAAATGCAAACTGAAGGTGCTCTCCTGTATAACTTCCAATCGGATAAAGGCTTTCGCTTTCTATTTCTTTTTCAAGAAGATCAAGAAGACCGTTCTTACTTACAAAATCAACTCCGTTAAGTTTTAATGTAAGGCCTGTATTAAGGTAGGCATAATTCCACATGCGTTTTTCAACAAACTCCATGTTAAAGGAATATCTGCCAAAAATATCTTCATCAGGAACAAACTCAAAGAAAGTACCATCAGGCTGTTTTTCCTTAAGCTTTCCTGTTCTGTGATTCTTAAGCTTTCCCTTTTCAAAAACAGCTTCACAGCATTCCCCGTCCCTTACGGAAACAACACGGAAATATGAAGAAAGGGCGTTAACGGCTTTAGTACCTACACCGTTCATACCTACAGAAAACTGAAATACATCGTCGTTATATTTAGCACCGGTATTAATTTCGCTTACACATTCAACAACCTTTCCAAGAGGAATACCACGACCGTAGTCCCTTACCTTTACACGATTGTCCTTTACGGAAACTTCGATTTTCTTTCCAAAGCCCATGATAAATTCATCAATAGAGTTATCAATTACTTCTTTAAGGAGGACATAAATACCGTCATTCTGATTTGAACCGTCTCCCAGGCGTCCGATATACATACCTGAACGAAGACGAATATGTTCAAGGGAATCAAGATGTTTAATCTGATCATCAGTATAGGCTGCTACTTTTTTAGGAGCGGCCTTTGCACCTGGATCTATAGCCTTTGCAGCTGCAAGTTTTTTTGCAACTTCTTCTTTACTTGTACCGGGAACAAATGCGGCCTTTTCTACTTTTGCACTTTTAGCTTTAGCTACAGTTTTTGCATTATCCCAGGCACGGAATGTACCGTTTTCATCAATTCCGGCTGAAGGTTTTGCAGTTTTTTTTACTGTCTTTGCAGTAGTTTTAGCTGCAGCTTTTACTGTAGTTTTTGTTGTACTTTTTGCCACAGTCTTTCCTTTTGCTGCAGCAGTTTTTGCAGAAGCCTTTACTGTACTTTTAGCAGCAGCCTTAGCTGTAGTTTTTGCAGCTGTTTT
>NZ_JAILGZ010000116.1 GCF_024696245.1 Treponema sp. | reverse complement strand
GATTACTGCAGTTGTAAATGATGTAAAAATGACACTTATACTCGGAAGTATCATAGCCATCATTATTCTTGTTGTAATGGGTGCTATTGCCCTTATGGTTTCTTTAAAACCACTTACTCTTGTTCAGGACACTATTAACGGCATTGCTTCCGGAGATGCTGACCTTACAAAACGAATTGAAATTAAATCCAGAAACGAAATCGGTCAGGTTGTAAACGGCTTTA
Organism: Treponema sp.; assembly: GCF_024696245.1. GTDB lineage: Bacteria > Spirochaetota > Spirochaetia > Treponematales > Treponemataceae > Treponema_D. The sequence continues at coordinate 6,086 of NZ_JAILGZ010000116.1, read as the reverse complement.
ATAACTTTGCCGCAAAACTTCAGAATATTATTTCAGAAGTAAAATCTTCTAAAGATGAACTTACAATTGCAGGTGAAGACATGTCAGCTTCTGCAGAAGATACTGCAAGTTCAATTACCCAGATTATTGCAAACATAGAAAGCATGCACCGTCAGATAGAGAATCAGGGACACAGTGTAAATCAGACTGCAGGAGCGGTAAACGAAATTGCTTCCAATATTGAATCCCTGGAACACATGATAGAAAGTCAGTCTTCCGGAGTTACTCAGGCTTCTGCTGCAGTTGAACAGATGATTGGCAACATTACATCCGTAAATCAGAGTGTAGAAAAGATGGCAGATTCTTTCTCTACCCTTCGCAATAATGCCCAGTCAGGATTTACAAAACAGCAGGCTGTTAACGAAAGGGTTCAGCAGATAGAAACCCAGTCACAGATGCTTCAGGAAGCAAATACTGCAATTTCGGCCATCGCTTCCCAGACCAACCTTCTTGCCATGAATGCCGCAATCGAAGCAGCTCATGCAGGAGAAGCAGGAAAAGGATTCTCCGTAGTTGCAGACGAAATCCGAAAACTTTCAGAAACATCTACAGCCCAGTCAAAGACTATCGGAACTCAGCTTAACAGCATCAAGGAATCCATTAACGATGTAGTTACTGCCTCTACAGAAGCAAGTACAGCCTTTGAAGCAGTTTCTAAAAAACTTGCAGAGACAGATGAACTTGTACTTCAGATTAAGAGTGCCATGGAAGAACAAAACGAAGGTTCCAAGCAGATTACAGAAGCCCTTCATAATATGAATGACAGTACGGTAGAAGTTCGTAATGCTTCTACAGAAATGGAAGAAGGCAACAAGATGATTCTTTCTGAAGTAAAGAACCTTCAGGATGCTACAGTTTCAATGAACCAGAACATGACTGAGATGTCAACCGGAGCAAGAAAAATTAACGAAACCGGTGCTGCCCTCTCAAGCATTGCCCTTAAGATGAAGGATTCCATCAACCAGATCGGAAACCAGATAGACCGCTTTAAAGTCTGAATTTGATTGAAAGTGAATAAAAGAGCCGGACTTTTTTTGAAGGTAAACCGCACTTCAATTTAAGTCCGGCTCTTTTTATTATTGCAGGTCCTCAAGACAAAAGCCATTACAGGTACTATAATAAAGATATGAAAATTTTAATAAACGGAAACTTCCTTAACAGAAACCTTACAGGTATAGAGCGTTTTGCATGGGAGACCTGCAGACGTCTTGATGCCCTCCTTACAAATAAAGACGATTTTTACATTCTGATAGCTTCAAATGCAAAACTTTTTCCTGAATTCAAAAACATTAAAATAATAATTTCTCCTGAATCCATCAGCCGTTTTCCTAAATGGGACATGGGTGTATTTAAGAAAGCCTGCAAAAAGCTCAAGGCAACCGGCCTTAACTTTTCAAACACTGCACCCCGTGGGAAATACTGCGGCTTTTCTTTTATTCACGACATATATGCAGCTGACTGTCCGGAAGACTTTACTTCCTTTAAGGATAAGCTTGTAAAACTCTACAGCTCTTTCTGCTACAAAAATATTGCCCGCAATGCAAGACAGGTCTTTACGGTTTCTCAATTCAGCAAAGAAAGAATTGTTAAACGCTATAGAATTAATGCAGACCGGGTAAGTGTTATCCCAAACGGCTGGGAGCATTTTAATTGCGTAGAAGAAGACCAGGACATTTTTAAGCGATTCCCTGAACTTTTGCAAAAAGACTTTTACTTTACCTTAGGAAGTCTTAGCCGCAGAAAAAATCTTGCCTGGATTGCCCGTTACGCAGCAAAGCATCCTGATGAACATTTTGCCGTAAGCGGTAAAGCCATTAGCGGTCTTGTTCCACAGGAGCTTGAAGTCCTTAAGGAATTAAAAAACGTAACCCTGGCAGGCTATGTTTCTGACGGAGAAGTAAAGGCCCTGATGAAAAAATGCCGGGCTTTTATTTTTCCAAGTTACTACGAAGGATTTGGCATTCCCCCATTAGAAGCCTTAAGCACAGGATGTCAGGCTGTAGTTTCTAAAGCAGCATGCCTTCCGGAGATTTATGGGGATTCAGTTCACTATATAGACCCGGATAATTCAGGTGTAAACCTTAAAGAAATTTTAAGAGAGCCTGTGGGAGACAGTGAGGCTGTTCTTAAAAAATACACCTACGATAACGCAGCAAGGCTTTTACTTGATAAAATACGCTCCTTTTACTGAAATTCACCCTTAAATGGCTGGCTAATGGCAGGCCCCAGACTGGTAAAAGCCGGGCTTGTTGCCATCTGAGGGGCTTTTCATTAAAATTAAAGAAAAAAGTTATTACTTATATATAGAGGAAATATATGGGATCTGTTTTTTACTCTCTGGTTATTTACCCGCTGACACAGATAATTGAACTGGTTTTCAGCTTCTGTTCCAAACTGTTTGACAATACAGGCTTTGCAATTCTTGGTGTAAGTTTTGCAGTCAGTCTCCTTACCCTTCCGCTTTACATTGTTGCAGAACACTGGCAGCAGGTTGAACGTGACAAGCAGAAAGCCATGAAAGGCGAAGTTGATAAAATCAAGGCTGTCTTTAAAGGAAACGAACAGTATATGATTCTTTCTACCTATTACAGACAGCAGCATTATCATCCGATTATGTCCCTTCGTTCTGCATTCGGTCTTTTGATTCAGATTCCTTTCTTTACCGCCGCTTACACCTGTCTTTCAAACATGACAGCCCTTAACGGTCAGAGCCTTCTCTTTATCAGGGACATGGGTGCTCCTGATTCACTTTTTACAATCGGTGCCTTCCACGTAAATATTCTTCCTATCCTTATGACCCTTATCAACATGATAAGCGGAACCATTTACACAAAGGGACTGCCTTTACGTGACAAGATTCAAACTTACGGTCTTGCCCTGGTCTTTGTTGTAATTCTTTATGATTCACCTGCAGGTCTGGTTGCCTACTGGACTCTTAACAACCTTTTCTCTCTTGTGAAAAATATTTTCTATAAGCTTAAGCATCCTGTATGGACTTTGTATGCCATTGCCTGTGCCGGTGTTACAGCCCTTATTATCTGGATGTTTGCAGGCCACGTTCTTGCAGTTAAGAGAGCCCTTCTTGTTGCAGCAATGTTTGCCCTTGTTTACTTTGCACCACTTTTTGTAAAGGTAAGCAACTATCTTATAGACAAACCTTTTGCCCATTTAAAGGACAACTTTAAGATGCGTCTTGGACTTTTTGCAGCTTCTGCAATCGGCCTTACTTTGCTGGTGGGACTTCTTTTACCTACACTTCTTATTTCTTCTTCACCAGAAGAATTTTGTGGAATTGATGGAATTGCTTCTCCATTATTCTATGTTGGTAATACATTAAGCCAGTCAGCCGGAATATTTATTATCTGGTGTTCACTTATTTTCTTCCTTTTCCATGAAAGAATGCAGACTTTAATAGCCTTTGCTCTTTCTTTCCTTTTTGGAGCAAGTCTGATAAATAGTTTTGTATTTATGGGAGATTATGGTACTTTAAGTAAACTGCTTAAATTTACTGAAGTTTCTACAGTAGATTCATCATCAGGTATGATAATCATCAACTTATTATCCATGCTTATTATAGCAGCTGCTTTAATAGTAATTTATAAATTCAAAGTTACAAAATTCCTAAACTATTTCTTTGTAATTATAAGTGCCAGTCTTATTTTCGTTTCTATAACCAATATCTCAAAAATAAATAAAGGTTATGAATCATACCAGGAAAAGATTGCTAAAAATGTCAGCATGGTAAAAGAAATCAAACCGATTTTCCATTTATCAAAAACAGGAAATAATGTTTTCTATCTTTATATAGATAGGGCTCAGGCAAGATATATTGAACCATTATTTGAAGAATGTCCTGAATTATATGAACAGTTTTCTGGATTTACATTCTATGAAAACACAGTTTCCTTCAATGGACATACACTTTTAGGTTCTCCTCCTTGTTTTGGTGGCTATGAATATACACCTGAAGCTATCAATGAAAAGAAATCAGAAAAATTAAAGGATAAAACAAACGAAGCCCTCCTTCTTCTTCCTAGAATTTTTACAGAACAGGGAGATGATTATTCTGCTACAGTAACTGATCCATCATGGGCAAATTACAGCTGGATACCTGATCTTTCCATCTATGATAAATACCCGGAAATTGAATCTCATCATACAGACGCAATCTATACTGACTTATGGTATAAAGAACATCAGGATACTGCAAATCTTAACGTTGTAAGTTCAACCTTAAAAAGAAATATTCTTTGGTACGGATTTTTCAGAGTATCACCTTTAGTACTTAGACCGGCTTTTTATAATGACGGAGAATATTGGTCTACAAATAAATCCAATGCAGATTATAATGATTATCTTGACGGTTATTCTGTACTTGAATATTTACCACGTTTTACAGATTTTGATTCAAAGACTAAAAATACTTATGTCAATTTAGTAAATAATGCTACTCATGATAATCTCTTCCTTCAGGCTCCAGACTATAAACCTGCTACAACTATCACCAATTTTGGAACTTCTGAATATGCACATAATGGAGATTACCATTCATTTGCAGGTTCTATTAAACGTATAGGAGAATGGCTTGAATATCTTAAGGCCAATGACTGTTACGACAATACAAGAATTGTAATTGTTGCTGATCATGGTGCAACTTCAAAAGAAGTCGGTTATGAATGGGACAGTAAATTTGAAAAAATTGGTCCTGGACATTATCATCCTCTGCTTATGTATAAAGACTTTAATTCAAAAGGCAAACTTATTGTTAACGAAGACTTCATGACAAATGCAGATGGACCTTCTCTTCTTCTTAAAGGTCTTATCGATGAACCTAAAAATCCTTTTACAGGGAAAATTGTAGATTCATCCGCTAAAGAAGATGGTGCACTCGTATGTCTTTCCGATATCTTCATGCCATACCATAATTCTGGTGAATATGTACATGACACTAAGAAAACAGACTGGTACAGAGTTAAAGATAACATATTTAACAGCAACAATTGGACACAGGAGGAACACTAATGTTATTTAACAATTTACTATATATAGATCCGGGAACAGGAAGTATGCTCTTCTCTGTTTTCATTGGAGCCGCTACAACTTTATTTTTTCTGGCACGTGCTCTTTTTATAAAACTTCAGATTGTTCTTTCTGGAGGTAAAAAAGACAATTTCTCAAAATCAAAAATACCATATGCAATTTATACGGATTCAAAAAGGTATTGGAATGTATTTAAACCAGTATGTGATGAATTTGAAAAAAGAGGACTTTCCCTTACTTATTTTACACAATCACCTGATGACCCAGCACTTTCAGCTAATTATAAAAATGTAAAAGCAGAATTTATCGGAGAAGGAAATAAAGGTTTTAACAGACTTAATTTTTTAAATTGTGATGTTCTTCTTTCTTCTACTCCAGGTGTAGATGTTTTACAGTGGAAACGTTCAAAATACACAAAACATTATGCCCATATTCCACATACTGTTGATGACAAAGTTGGATATCGTATGTTTGGCCTCGATTATTATGATAGTGTTTTGCTTACAGGGGATTATCAGGCAGCAGATATTCGTGAGATTGAAAAAATCCGTGGTATAAACAAAAAAGAACTCGTAACAGTTGGTTCAACTTATATGGATGCTGCACTGGAGCACCTAAAAGAGCTTCCTGCATATAAAGGTCCAGATATGAATAATTTAAAAGTACTCCTTGCACCAAGCTGGGGTCCAAGTGCAATACTGAGTAAGTTTGGAAATAAAATAATAGATGCTTTACTTGCTACAGGATTTGAAATAATTGTTCGTCCACATCCACAGTCAAAAATTTCTGAAAAAGAAATGCTTGATTCTCTTATGGAGCAATATAAAAACACACCAAAACTTAGCTGGAATTTTGATAATGATAACCTTGCAGTTTTAAACAGTGCAGACATTCTTATTACTGATTTTTCTGGTGTTGTATTTGATTACACATTATTATGTGACCGTCCAATTATTTATGCGGACACCAAATTTGACCCACGTCCTTATGATGCCGGATGTCTCTAC
>NZ_JAILGZ010000100.1 GCF_024696245.1 Treponema sp. | reverse complement strand
TCTTTTTTTAGATAGGATAAATATTAACATGTTAATTTAAAAGCCGGAATTTTGGGATTATAATTATGATGGCATAAAATTCTGGAGGACATATGAAAAATCCTATGCGCAGTCTTAGTTTTAAAATTATTCTTGTTGTTTTAGTGGGAACAATCGTATCCAATTTTGTTATCGGTTTTATTGTAAGTAAAGAGTCGTCACAGGCTCTGCAGGATATGATGTATGCGGATTTGCAGCATTCAGTTAACGCAGTTGCAAAAGATATGAATCTGAATAATGAGCGGGAAGTGAGGATGCTGGAGACATTGTCTGTAATTCCGGATATAAGGAATCCTCAGCTTTCATTAAAAGAAAAATATAAAATCGTTAAAGAATCTCAGGTTCTGGATAAACATTATCTTAGAGTGAACATTCTTGATATGGACGGGAATGCTTACATGAATGATGAAGGGCAGATGGAAAATTTTGCTTCTACTGAATTCTTTTTAAATTCATCAGCAGGAAAATTAAATATCACTGATCCTTTTGTAGATAAAGACGGCACTGTTCTTATGTACTACTCTTATCCTGTAAAGGATTATTCTAATCGTGTAATTAATGTTCTTATTTGTGCAGTAGATGGTTTTTCTCTTAGTGACTTGTGTATGGAACATCCTATGTCAAAGGACCGCAAGCCTTATGTAATCAGTGCGGCTACAAAAATTTCACTTGCAAACGAAGATCACTGGAAGGTTGGTGTAGAGGATGTTGGTGCTATAGAAAAAGAAAATCAGGGAACAACTCTTGGGGAACATCTTACAAAACTTCTTTCGGGAACTACAGGACATGATATTTATGAAGACCAGGGAAAGATGTGGATGTCTGCCTGGGAGCGTATTCCAAATACAAACTGGATTGCTGCATGTTCAGTTCCATTTTCTGATTTTCAGGAAAAGCTTTCTAATCTTATGATTGGAATCGTTGTTGCTTTTGTTCTTCTTACAATTCTTTCGCTGACACTTACAGGTATTGTAATCAGATATTCAATTCGTCCTTTGAGAAAACTTAAGAGGGCTATTACTCAGATTTCTTCCAGGGATGCGGATCTTACTGCAAGGCTTAAGGTTACTTCTAAAGATGAGGTAGGGGATGTTGTTTCGGGCTTTAATGAATTTACAGAGAAGCTTCACGGAATCATTCGTCAGATAAAGGATTCCAAGGATGGGTTAAATAATGCCGGCCTTCAGATGGGAGAGGTTACTCAGGATACAGCTGCTTCCATTACAGAAATAATTGCAAATATTGAAAGTGTAAATTCACAGATTCAGAATCAGTCAAACAGTGTTGATGAGACAGCCGGAGCTGTTAATCAAATTGCATCTAATATTACTTCCCTGGAAAAGATGATTGAAAATCAGTCCTCTGGTGTTTCAGAAGCCAGTGCTGCGGTAGAGGAGATGATTGGAAACATTGCAAGTGTTAATCAGTCGGTAGAAAAAATGGCAGGTTCTTTTGAAGAACTGGAGTCAAACGTAGAAACAGGTTCTTCAAAACAGCAGGATGTTAACATGAGGATTGAGCAGATTAAGGCTCAGTCAGAAATGCTTCAGGATGCCAACACTGCAATTTCTGCTATTGCGGAACAGACCAATCTTCTTGCCATGAATGCTGCAATCGAAGCGGCCCATGCAGGCGAAGCAGGTAAGGGCTTTTCTGTTGTTGCTGACGAAATCCGTAAGCTGTCTGAGACTTCCGGTGAACAGTCAAAGACTATTGGAGTTCAGCTGGTAAAAATTCAGGAATCCATTGCAGATGTAGTTTCTGCTTCTGAGGAATCCAGTGAAGCTTTTGTTCAGGTTACAAATAAAATCAGGGAGACTGATGAACTTGTGCGCCAGATCAGGAGTGCAATGCAGGAGCAGCAGGAAGGAAGTCGTCAGATTGGAGATGCCCTGCATACTATGAATGACAGTACGGTAGAAGTAAGGACTGCCTCTGCAGAAATGTCTGAGGGTAATAAACAGATTCTTCAGGAAGTTCAAAATCTTCAGAATGCCACCGCAACCATGAAGGAAAGTATTGGTGAAATGTCCATCGGTGCAAAGAAGATTAACGAAACAGGGGCTGCCCTGTCAGATATTTCCAGCCACATGAAGGGTTCAATTAACAAAATAGGAGATGAAATCGACCTCTTTAAGGTATAGGATTTAAGGCTTTTTATTCCCCGATATTGTCTGTCTTGCACAAGGCTTATAGTATCGGGGATTTTTTTTTAAGAAATTCCTGAATAAAAATTTTAATTTTAATTTGAAAAGTGAAAATATCGAATTACACTATTAATAAAGGACTACAGATTGATTTAAGGAAAATCACTTTGTTGTTTCTGATTAATAAAAGGGGGAGTTTCGATATGAGAAGAGTTTTAAATGTATTATTTATTTTTCTTACAATTTCAGTATTAAGTTCCTGCAGTAATATTATGGGGGATATTATTATTGATCCAGACAGCGAGAATGAATCAAAGTCTCTTTCAAGTATTACAGTAACAACTCCTCCAAGTAAGTTGTATTATAATTTATCTGAAGATTTTATAACTGATGGAATGGTTGTAACTGCAACTTATGAGGACGCTTCTACTTCTACAGTAACAGAATTCACAACAGATTTTGATTCAAGCAGTCCTGGTGCTAAAGAATTAACAGTAAGCTATTCTTCTGGGGGAGTGACTAAGACTGCAACAACGCCATATTATGTTGTTGCATCTGATTCCCTTACAGAAAGCGATGGTTTGTAATAACCTGCTTTTTAAGTTTTATAGCAATTCTCTTGTATGAATATACAACAATAATTAATTTCAAATCTCATTTGTATTATTGATAATATGGGGTTACAATTTAAAGGGCCAGTCCGTTAGTAAAAAGTGTGGTGCTTTTTATGTAATGGACCGGCCCCATTTTTAAATATTCATTTTATTATTACAGGAGATTTTATGAAGCTGAACAGTCTTAAAACAAAACTTATGGGTTTGATACTTGGAATTGTAGTTGTATCTAATCTGGTTCTTGGTATTATTGCATATTCCATGTCCAATTCAACTTTAGGTAAATCTGTTGAAGAGACTGTGTCTTCCATAGCTTCTGATGTTGCTAATCAGGTAAGGCTTTCTAATGACAGGGAATTTCATATGCTGGATGTTCTTGCCAGTATGACCATTATTCGTGATCCAAAGGTTACCATGCCGGAGAAAGTTGCAGCAATTCAAAAAGCTATAGCAACTGATTCAAATTATGAAAACATTACATACTATGATAAAAACGGTATGTCCATAACTGGTGACGGTGCTATTGCTGATTGTTCCAAGCGTGAATACTTTATTCATGCAATTTCAGGTGAACATTTTGTTTCTGATCCTAACGTCAGCCCTATTAATGGAAAGCTTCTTATTTTTTATAGTGTTCCTGTAAGGGATCTTAATACAAATGAAATAAGCGGTGCAATTGTTGCTGTATTCTATGGGGATACTTTGTCTAAACGTTGTGCTGATATTACAATCGGTAAAGAAAGTCATCCATTCATTATTAATATGAAGTCTGGAAAAACAATCGGTGATGCAGATGTTCAGTATGTTAAGGACGGACAGGTCCTTAAGGATTCAACTTCCGGAGCTATGCACGAAGCAATTGTTGATGCAATGGATGGAAATACTTCATTTAAAACTTTTTATGAACCATTTAGAAAAAAGAATATGGTTGCAGCCTATAAGCCTGTAGGTGAAAACTGTGACTGGGCTGTTTTCTGTATGGCTCCTCATGATGATTTCTTTGGTAAGATTAAAACAATGATGGCTTCTATGATAACTGTTATTGTTGTCATTCTTATTGTCGCAATAATTGTTTGTCTTTTCCTTATTACATTCAGTCTGAGACCTCTTAAACTTGTTGAAGCTTCCATTACAGAAATTGCCAGTGGTAATGCAGATCTAACAAAACGTATTGAAGTTAAGACTCATGATGAAATTGGAAACGTTGTTAAGGGATTTAATGCATTTACAGAAAAACTTCAGTCTATAATTTCTAAGGTAAAGGAATCCAATTACAATCTTGAAAATGTTGGTTCTGATATGAATGCCAGTGTAGAAGATACTGCAAGTTCAATTACTCAGATTATTGCAAACATTGACAGTATGAAAAAGCAGATTGAAACTCAGAACAATAGTGTAAGTCAGACTGCAGGGGCTGTTAATGAAATTGCATCCAACATTGATTCTCTTGAACGTATGATAGAAAGTCAGTCGGGTGGAGTTACTCAGGCATCTGCTGCTGTAGAAGAAATGATTGGAAATATTTCTTCCGTTAATATTTCTGTTGACAAGATGGCTCATTCCTTTAATGAGTTAAGGTCTAATGCTCAGGCTGGAATTGATAAGCAGCGTGATGTTAACGAAAGGGTAGAGCAGATAGAAAGTCAGTCCAAGATGCTTCAGGAAGCTAACGTTGCAATTGCTTCTATTGCTGAACAGACAAATCTTCTTGCCATGAATGCGGCAATTGAAGCGGCTCATGCAGGTGAATCGGGAAAGGGTTTTGCCGTAGTTGCAGATGAAATCCGTAAGCTTTCTGAGACTTCTTCAGTTCAGAGTAAGACAATCGGAGATCAGCTTAATGACATTAAGGAATCCATTAATGATGTTGTAACTGCATCTTCCCAGGCAAGTATTGCTTTTGAAGCTGTATCCAGTAAGCTGGCAGAAACAGATGCACTTGTTATGCAGATTAAGTCAGCCATGGAAGAACAGAATGAAGGTTCAAGGCAGATTACTGCAGCCCTTCACAGCATGAACGACAGTACTATTGAAGTAAAGAATGCTTCTGCAGAAATGTCAGAAGGTAACCAGCTTATTCTTAGGGAAGTACAGCAGCTTCAGAATGCAGCAATGAGTATGAATCAGGGAATGGATGAAATGTCTACAGGTGCCCGTAAAATTAACGAAACAGGGGCTGCCCTTAATGGAATTTCCAGCAAGATGAACGATTCTATTGGGGATATAGGTTCACAAATTAATCAGTTTAGGGTTTAATGTCATATATAATAAAAATGTATGGAGAAAAATATGACAGTTTGCCAGGATGTAACTTATGTTGGTGTAAATGATCACCAGATTGATTTATTTGAAGGACAGTTTGCTGTTCCTCATGGAATGTCTTACAACTCTTATCTGATTCAGGATGAAAAAGTCTGTGTCATGGATAGTGTGGATGAGCATTTTGGTGGTGAATGGCTTTTGAATATTCAGAATGAGCTTGGAGACAGACAGCCTGATTATCTTCTTGTTCAGCATATGGAAATGGATCATTCTGCAAATATTATAAAGTTTGCAGAAAATTATCCTGAGGCAAAAATCGTTGCTTCAAAAATGGCTTTTACTATGATGAAGAATATGTTTGGCAGTGATTTTGCTGACAGGCAGATTGTGGTAACAGAAGGCAGCACTCTTGAACTTGGAAAGCATACATTAAAATTTATTACAGCTCCAAATGTTCACTGGCCTGAAGTTATTATGACTTACGATGTTCAGGATAAGATTCTTTTTTCTGCAGATGCCTTTGGAAAATTTGGCGCCCTTGATTATGAAGATCCTCAGGGATGGGAAGAAGAAGCACGTCCTTATTACTTTGGTATTGTAGGAAAGTTTGGTGCTCCTGTTCAGGCTCTTTTAAAGAAGGCTGCTGCTCTAGAAATTAACTGTATTTGTCCTCTTCATGGTCCTGTGCTTAAAGAGAATATCAGTCATTATGTTAATCTTTATAATACCTGGTCTTCTTATGATGCAGAAAGTGATGGAGTCTTGATTGCCTATACTTCTGTTTATGGTCACACAAAAAGTGCAGCCCTTAGACTTGCAGAAATTTTAAAAGACAAGGGTTGTAAAAATGTAGCTCTTGCTGATCTTGCCAGGGATGATTTTTACAGGGCTGTGTCAGATGCCTTCCGTTATTCAAAGCTTGTTCTTGCTTCTACAACATACAATGGTGGAGTTTTTCCTGCCATGAGAAAATTTATTCTGAGTCTTACAGACCGTAACTTTCAGAAGAGAAAGGTTGCCTTTATAGAAAATTCAAGCTGGGCTCCTGCTGCTGCTAAGACAATGGCATCTCTTCTTGAATCCTGCAGTGAACTTAATTATTGTGAGACAAAGGTTTCCGTAAAGATTTCACTTAAGGACAGTGACGAAGAAGCTCTTGCAAAACTTGCTGATGAATTACTGTGAAGGTAACCTATAAAATAATAAGGGCACGCCGGAGAACAATGAGTATCTCTGTTGATGACGATGGTATTGTCATCGTAAAGATTCCCCTTGTTTGTCCGGAGAGTCATGCCCTTAATTTTCTTGAAGAAAAAAAAGACTGGATTTTAAAACATCTCATAAAAAATCGTAAGCAGGCTCAGCTTGCAGATCAGATGGGTTATCTGTCAGAAGAGGATATTAAAAAACTAAAAAGACAGGCCCGTAAAATAATTCCTCCCCGGGTCGAGTTTTATGCTAAAAAAGCCGGCATTACTTACAATCGTATTTTTATCCGTCTGCAGAAGTCCCGCTGGGGTAGTTGTTCTGCAGAGGGTAACTTAAATTTTAATTGTCTTCTTGCTCTTATGCCTCCCCAGGTGCTGGACAGTGTAGTTGTCCATGAGCTTTGTCACAGGCATCATATGGATCATTCAAAAGCTTTTTATCAGGAAGTTCTTAGCATTTACCCTGAATATAAAAAATGGAACAAGTGGTTAAAGGAAAACGGGGGAGCATTTTTTAAACGTATTCAGGGTTAAGTTTTATATTAGGTTTTAGTCTTCCAGGATTTCTCCTTCTATGCTGATGGTAATAATCTGCCAGGGAATAAATTTTCCGCTGTTCTGAATTGCCTTTTGTACTGCCATTGCCAGACCTCCGCAGCAGGGTACTTCCATTCTTACAAGGGTAAGGCTTTTGATGTCATTGTTTGCAAGAATCTGAGTAAGCTTTTCGCTGTAGTCTATTGAATCAAGTTTAGGGCAGCCTATAAGGGCAACTTTTCCTTTAATGAATTTTTCGTGGAATCCTGCATAGGCGTAAGCGGTACAGTCTGCGGCTATAAGAAGTTTTGCCTGGTTAAAGTAGGGTGCTTCTACCGGAGCCAGTTTAATTTGAACAGGCCAGTTTGTAAGCTGGGAGTTACTTTCTGTAATTGCTGATGGGGCAGGGTTTTTAACAGTATTTTCCTGTCTTTGAATCATGCGCATTTGAGTTCCGGGACAGCTGCCTGCTGCTTCAAAATGAAGTCCGTTTAAGTTCATGATTTTGCGGGCCTGGTCTTCCCTCTGTTTTTTTATGTTGGCTTCTACTGCATCTCTGTCGTATTCAGCAGCTTCTCTTTCTTCAAAGCTGATTGCTCCTCTTGGACATTCAGGAAGGCAGTCTCCCATTCCGTCACAGTAGTCGTCCCTTATTAACTTTGCCTTACCGTCGATTACTGCCAG
>NZ_JAILGZ010000074.1 GCF_024696245.1 Treponema sp. | reverse complement strand
CAAAAAAAATGCTCCTGTATTAAACAGAAGCACCGTCTTACTTTAATTAATTGAAACTGCCAGGGCAAGCTGGTCAGCGCAGGATGTTGGTTTGTCACGGCAGGTATTGCCTTTTAGTTTTGCAACGATTTCTTTAGAGGTCATTCCTTCGCAGAGTTTTGCAATTGCCTTTAAGTTGCCGTTGCAGCCTCCTGTAAACTTAATGTTGTGAATGATATCTCCGTCTTTTTCAAACTCGATTTTTACGGCGCAGGTACCTCTTGTTGTATAAGTTATCTTTTCCATAGGGCCTGAATTCTATAGTGAATGGGTCTTTTATGTAAGTGGAATATCTTTCTAAATTTCCAACTTTCTTGACGTAACAGCTTTGTAAATGGTTCTGGTGGCTGTAATGGCGACTGGTGGCTGGCCGGCTTTTTGTTTTGAATAATATTCTTCCTTTGTATTAACAAATGTTTGATAAAGGAATATAATGTAAAGGTCTAATTTAAAATTATTTTTTTAAGGGGTGACGATATGGCAAAGGATCTTGACTGGGGAAGCCTTCCTTTTGGTTACATGGAAACTTCCAAGAGTTTCGTTGCAAATTTTAAGAATGGTAAATGGGATGAAGGTACTTTAACTTCTGACCACACTATTACTCTCAACGAATGTGCCGGTGTGCTTCAGTATGCACAGACTTGTTTTGAAGGGCTTAAAGCCTATACTACTGCAGACGGTAAAGTGGTGTGCTTCCGTCCTGACCTTAATGCAGACCGCATGGCAGATTCCTGTGCCCGCCTTGAAATGCCTGTATTCCCAAAGGACAAATTCATTCAGGCTGTAAAAGACGTTGTAAAAGCAAATATTGACTGGGTTCCACCTTATGGTTCCGGTGCAACACTTTACATTCGTCCATATATGTTTGGTGCCAATGCTGTTATTGGTGTAAAGCCTGCTGATGAATATCAGTTCAGGATTCTTGTAACTCCTGTAGGTCCTTACTTTAAGGGCGGAGTTAAACCAATTAAGGTTCGCATTTCTGATCTTGACCGTGCTGCTCCTCATGGAACTGGTGATATTAAAGCCGGTCTTAACTATGCAATGAGCCTTCACAATATTGTAGACGCTCACAAGTGCGGTTATGCAGAAAACATGTATACAGACCCTGCTACTCATACTTACATTGAAGAAACTGGTGGAGCAAACATTCTTTTTGTAACAAAAGACGGAAAGCTTGTAACTCCTAAGTCAAACTCAATTCTTCCTTCTATTACACGCCGTTCACTTTTAATCGTTGCTAAGGAATACCTTGGTATCGAAGTAGAAGAACGTCAGGTAAACAAGAACGAACTTAAGGACTTTGTAGAAGTTGGTCTTTGTGGAACAGCTGCTGTAATTTCTCCTGTAGGTCAGATTGATGATCACGGAACTTCTATTATGGTTCCAAGTGGAATGGAAAAATTCGGTCCTGTCCTCGGAAAGCTTCGTGATACCCTTACTGGAATTCAGATGGGTACAGAAAAAGCTCCAGAAGGCTGGGTTGTTCAGATTGCTTAATTAAACTGAATTGAAAGAAGTGCTGCAGTAAAATGCGGCACTTTTTTTAACATAAAATTTTTTTATAAAAGGAAAGAAATATGGATTTTGTAAAAGAGCTTCGTGCTAAAGCTAAGGCTGCCGGAAAAACAATCGTACTTTGCGAAGGTGAAGACAAACGTGTTGTAGAAGCTGCTTCTCTTGTTGTAAAAGAAGGCATTGCTAAAATTATTCTTCTTGGAAACAAAGCAGAAATTGAAAAGTTTGGTTTTGATATGACAGGTGTTACAATTGTTGATCCTACAAATGATTCAAATGCCGACAAATATGCAGAACTTCTTTATAAGGCCCGCGAAGGAAAAATCAATAAGAAAACAGGTGCTCCAGAATATGCTGATGTAGCTGCTGCAAAAGCTGCTGCCCTTAAAGATTACACTATGTACGGTGCCCTTATTCTTAAGGCTGGCGATGCAGATGGTTTTGTTAGTGGTGCATGCCATTCAACAGCAAATACTCTCCGTCCTGGACTTCAGGTTATTAAAACTGCACCTGGCATTAAGACAGTTTCTTCATGCTTTATCATGGTTGCTCCAGAAGGTGGAAACAAATATCTTTCTGACGGAATCGCAGTATTTGGTGACTGTGCAATTAACATTGAACCAAGTGCAGAAGAACTTGCAGACATTGCCATTGCTTCTGCTGACACAGCTAAAAAGATTGCAGGAATCGAACCAAAAGTTGCACTTCTTTCTTTCTCTACAAAGGGTTCTGGTTCAGATGCAAAGGGACTTAACACTGTAGGTAAGGTTGTAGAAGCTGTTGGTCTTGCAAAAGAAAAGGCTCCTGAACTTGCTCTTGATGGTGAATTCCAGTTTGACGCTGCTATTGCTCCAGAAGTTGGTGAACTTAAGGCTCCTGGCAGTGCAGTTGCAGGTCATGCAAATACATTTATCTTCCCTAACATTAATGCTGGTAACATCGGTTACAAGATTTGTGCCCGCATGGGTGGATGGAAGGCTATTGGTCCTGTTTGTCAGGGATTTGCAAAGCCTCTTAATGACTTAAGCCGTGGCTGTAACGTTGACGAAATCGTTGATACAGTTGCAGTAACAGCTCTTCAGGCATAAGTAAAAGTTTGTAAGAAAAATTTCTTATACAATAAAAGCGGCAGTTTTAAGATTAAAAGTAAATTGTACTTTATAAAATCTTAAAGCTGCCGTTTTTTTTGTCCGGATTTTTTATTGTCCTTTTTTTATATTGAATCTTAACACTCAGCTGTAACTTCTACTTCCAGAAGTGCTCCTTTTGGTAAGGCTGCAACTTCAAAGCAGGAGCGGGCAGGCTTACTTAGAAAATATTCTTCGTATACTTTATTAAAGGCTGCAAAGTCAGAAATATTTTTTAAGAAGCAGGTGGTCTTTACAACTTTGTCCATGCTGCTGCCTGCAGCTTTAAGAACTTCCGAGAGGTTCTTACATACCTGATGGGTTTGTTCTTCTATTGTTCCCTGGCAGAGTTCTCCTGTTGCAGGTATAAGGGGAATCTGACCGCTTGTAAAAATAAAGCTGCCTGATTTAATTGCCTGGGAATAAGGTCCGATTGCAGCAGGTGCCTTGTCTGTAAATATTTTTTCCATAAGTTTCTCCTTTATAAAAAAAAAGCTGCCGGAATAACCAGCAGCTATAGTTTAATGATTTATCATATGATGGTCAGCAGGAATGATGTTACAAGACCTACAAAGATAGAAACTCCCAGTACATGAACCGGCATAAAGGAACTGAACATGATTGCTCCAAAAGAGAATGCCGTTGTTAAGAAGGAGAGGGCAATGGCAAAAGTTTCTGCCTTGCTTTCCTTGTTTTCCATTTTGTAAATGATGTAATCAAGTCCAAGACCAAAGACTAAAATCATACCGGTAATACAGAAGAATTCAATCTTAAGTCCTGCAATTGTAAATACAGATGTAATCATGAGGACACTAATTGCCGGAACAGATGCAATCTTAAGTGTGTCCTTCCAGCTGTAGAATACTTTAAGAACGATAAAGATTACTACAAAGGCAATAAGGAACATTTCTGTAATCATTAAAGACAGGCGGTCAAGACCGTAGCTTATGTCCTTAACGCGGTTTTCAAAATAGATGTTGCTGTCTTCATCTGCAATGGCATTGTACTCAGCTTCTTCTTCTGGCTGAACGATTGCAGGGAGAACAAGGGAATAATATTTTCCCTGGTGACGGCCGATCCAGATGATATCAAGAACACTTTGAATTGCAGAAGGGAATTTTTCTTTTGGTGTAAGGTATTTTCCCTGACGCTTTTCAAAATCTTTTGTAAAGCTTTCTTCCATCTGGTCATCAAATTCCAGGTAGTCGCTGCGGTAGTCTTTAAGGTTAATCAGGTTTTTTGAAGCCTGGTAAGATTCTTCCTGAGATTTAATTGAAGGAACAAAGCATGCTGTACAGATAAAAGATTTTCCTTCAAGGGACTTCATGATTTTTTCTTCACGCTGAAGAACTTCTTCTTCTGAGTCACCGCTTACGATAAACCATGAGGTTGGGTTGTAGTTAAGAATCTGGAATGCCTTTGCTGCGTCATACTTAAGGCGGCCTTTTGGCTGGTAAAGGGCTGTAAAGTCATTCTTAATGGAAATCCTGTCCCTGCAGATAAAAAGGGTTGCTGCAGAAAAAGCAAGAAGCACAATTGTAATTAATTTTGCAGTAACTTTTTTATTTGGAATTGTAAAGTTAATTCTGTTAAGGATAGAAATAGTGCGCTTTTCTCTTGGTGGAATCTTAAGAAGTGTAAAGAGTCCTGTTACTGTAAGGAATGAACTTAAGATACCGGTAAATGAGAATACTGCAACCTGCTTAAGCATAAGGAAAGGTGCACCCATAAGAAGGGCATAACAAATTTCTGTAGAAAGGAGAGAAAGGAAAAGTCCGTTAAAGAGATGGGCACGGATTTTTCTTCCTGAGTTCATCTTTCTGCGGCCCTTCCAGTTAATAAAGAAGTGAAGGGTATAGTCAATTGAAGAACCAATAAGGGATGTTCCAAATACCAGGGACATCATGTGTACTCCACCAAATACAAAGTGGGTAGTACAGAAAGCCGTAAACATGGATACTGAAATTGAGAATACTGATGCAAGAATAGGAAGGGGACTTCTGAATACTACAAGCATCATAATAACAATCATTATTACTGATACTGCAGAAATCACAGATACTTCATTTGTTGCATCAGAGGAACTTCTGTAACTGTGGAATGTTGTTCCTGAAAAAATAAATTTAAGGCCGTCTTTTTCTAAAGGAAGACAAACATCATAAATTAAAGGAACTGCATTTTTTTTGCTGGCAAGAGCTGCACCTTCATCAGAAAGCTGCAGGCGGATCATTACGTTCCACTTAGTTTCTTCAGTTGCTTCTCCATTTTCATCAAGAGGCCAGCGGTTGGCAAGCACACCGTCTTTAGGCTGCATTGCAGGGCCTGCGTTCTGGGCATACTTGAGGTAAGTCATAAGGTTAGTGTTGTCAAGGAAGAATGGATCGTTTTCCGGATCGGCAGGGGTACCAAAACTAAGGGCACCGTAAATACTGCTTAAGGCTTCCATTGAAAAATCTTCTGCACCTTCTTGTGTAGAAATCTTTTCCCTTACTTCCGGAGAAAGAAGATTGTATCTCCATTCTTCAAGAAATTCCTGGTAGGAAGACATGTCGTCTGCAGTTCCGGAATAAAGACTTACGCTTTCAAACTTTGAACTGTCCTTGAGTTTATTGTAGACAATCTCTGCACCTTCTTTTGCCTTGGAAAAGTCTTCATGGGTAGAAAGAATAAAAAGACTTTTGCCACTGGTAGAAGTTATGTTTTTGTCTGCAATCTTTGCGGCTTTATTAAGGTTGTTGGATGGCAGCATGTTAAAAAGGTCTGCGTCCAGCTGAAGGCCGTCTGTAAAGAAAAGTGAAACGGAAAATAAAAGAATAAGTGTTGCATGGAAAATAATCCATGCAGCAGTAAAGAACTTATTTGATAAAGTAAGCTTGGTCTTCATTTGAGAGGGTCTCTTTGTATTTTATATTTTTGAGATTATATTTAGTGTAGTCAGTATCGCTCTGCTTTATTACAAGGGTTTTAAGCTGGGCTTTTGTTCCGGCATAATCACCTTCAATTATAATCTGTTTAAGTGAAGAAGAAATTGTTGCATCTTTTGGTTCAAGGGTAACAACCCATTCCTTACCCTCACTTACTGATACATTAAAATAGTTTTCTACAAGGGAAGAATCTCCGGAGAAAATAGAAGTCATTGCAGAAGCAACTGTTCCAAAAAGTTCAGAAGATGAGCTTTCGATTACGGAACGTTTTCCGGAAGCTGCTGTCTGAATTATATATTCCGGTGTAACAGCCATGGAAGTTTTCATTGGCTTTAATGTACGCCAGAGAATCTTGTCCTGAGAGAAGATAAATGTTCCGGAGGACTTAAGGGGCTTTTTTAATGCAGAGGAATATTTTTCCTGATTAAAATCACCTGTAGTAATTTTATGAGATGTAATCGAAGTTAAAATCTTGTCCAGTGGTTTTTCCTGGGCAAAAACTGTTGCTGAAACACCAAGTATCAGCAGGCATAATGCATGTTTAATAAAGCTTTTCATAGCGTATAGGATAGCATATTTATTAAACTTGAAGAAGTAGTTAACCTGAGTTTACACATTAACTGAATCACTGGAATTGAGTTCTACAAAACCTGCGTTAAGTCTGTTCATTGTTTTGTAAAAGTCAGGGAAACTTACACTGCAGCATTCTGCATCTTTAACCGTAATGAATTCTCCGCTTGGAAGTCCAAGTCCCAGACAGGAGAGGGACATTGCAACCCTGTGGTCTCCATAGCTTTCTACTACAGTTCCATGAAGTTTAAAATCAGGGTTAGGGCTGCCGTCTTTATTAAGAGGTGAGTGTCCATGAATGATAAGATAGTCTTCTCCTTCTTCCAGCTCTGCTCCCAGTTTTGAAAGTTCACTTACCATAACTTTAATACGGTCTGTTTCTTTTCTGCGGCAGCCTGCAATATCTTCTATATAAACAGTTCCTTCCGTAAAACATGCTGCTACTGCAACTGCACAAATTGCATCCGGCAGTCCTGACAGGTTTACATGAAGCTGTCCGTCTTTAAGATTTTCTGTAGTAAGGCGGCCGATTCCGTCTGCAGCTTTTTTCTGGCCACGGACAACAATTGTTTCTGCTTCCCTGTTCCATTCAATATCAGCACCCAGCTGTTTAAGAATGTTGACTATTTCGTCATCTCCCTGAGTTCCGCTGGAATCAACGTGTTCAATAAGAATCTGACTGTCTGTAATTAAAGTTGCAACAAGAGGGAATGCTACTCCTTCCCAGTCACTTGGAATTACTGTGTCAAAGGCCTTTATGTCAGCAGGGCCTGTTACTTTTATATGATGAAAGTCCGGAGAAATATCTGCCTTTACTCCTACTTTTTCAAGCCACTTCTGTGTCATGGTAAGGTAAGGTGTTTCTTTTGGATCGGTAAGTTCAATTTCTAAAGTTCCCTTCATTCTGAGGGCAGCCATCATCATTCCTGAAATATACTGGCTTGAAATTGTTCCACCGGTAACAAGTTTGTTTTCTGGAGAAATAGGGCCTTTAATAATAAGGGGGCAGCTTTTTGAACCGGGAATGGCTGTAGTTGCCTGAGCTCCCAGCTGGTTAAGGGCTTCTGCTACATGGTGAACAGGACGGGTACGGATGCTGGCGTCTCCTGTAAATACGCTCCAGCCTTCAAAGGTAGCAGCTATTGGTGAGAGAAAATAAAGGAGTGAACCTGAGTCTCCAACGTCAACTACATTAGAAGGAAGGTGAACTGATTTACCAGCTCCTTTTACTATCCAGTTTTTTACTGGTGAATCTGCACATGACTCAATGTCAACTTCTGCACCGATTAATGGAAGGGCTGCGGCTGTACTGAGACAGTCTGCACTGCAAAGTGGATTTTTTACGTTACAGGTTCCGTCTGAAAGTGCTGCAAGTAAAAGTGCCCTGATTGTATGGGATTTTGAACCTGGAACCTGAATTGTTCCGGAAAGTTCTGCCCGTTCTGCTCTGATCTTCATATTGTCTTAGGTTACCATAAGGAGAATCTTTTTTAAAGAGAAGGAGTATGCACTAAAGCTGTATACACCAGAAAGTGTTTGCTGCCTTCCAGTTAAAGACCCTGTCTTCTATATTTTTTAGAAGGAAGTTCCTGATTTTTTCTACACCTTCAGGGCTTATTTCTTCTGCAAGTTTTTTTCCGTAAAGGGAATTTTCTTCATCAAGCCAGACTTTTGCTTCTGAAGGAAGGATGCGGCGCTTTTCTGTAAGGACTTCTTCTTTTACCGTAAAGGCAAAGCCTGCATTTGTAAAAGTTTCTTCTATAAAATTGCAGTCCCAGTTGTATATTTCTGCTGTTTCTGATGAATAAAAATTCTTGTCAAAGTCCTGCATCTTTTTAAGAAGGTCATTAAGCTGACTGTCTGAAGATGATGGAATCTGTTCTACAATCAGGTCACTTAATTTTTGACTGATGCAGGGAATTCTCTGACTTAAAAGAATACAGGCTCCTTCTGCAAAGTAAGAAGAATTTTCCTTTAATACTTTTACGCTGTTTAAAATGTCATTTCTTGAAGCAAAGCAGTCCCTTAAAAAAATACGGTCAAAGACAGTGTCCTTAATCTGGGCAAGGGTGCGGCTAAAATTATTTTCTGAAAATATATTTCCGGCAGAAAGAATAAAGCTGCTTTTATCCAGGGAGTCTAAAGTATTCTGGTAGGTGGTAAGAATTTCCATTCCTTTTTTTGAACGGCATACTCCCCAGGTTGAACCTTCCGGAGTTTTTCTGCAAAGGTCAAATATTAAAAGGGCATCATCTGCATTCCATACAAGAACACGGCTGTGCCTGTAGATTTCTGACATGGACAGGAGGTTGGTCTTTATTGTTTCTAAAAGCTGGGCCCGGTTTGAATCCAGTCTGCTTCTCCAGCTTCTTTCTGCCTTATCAAGAAGGGCTTCTTTTTCTTTATCCTTTGGAGTAAAGGTAAGGTTTTCTTCCTGAGGTTTAAACCAGTCCTTGTGCTGGTCTACCCACCACTGGCTTAATGGCTGGGCACAGCTTTTTGCAGTAGGTGAGCGTGAAAAATTAAGGGGCTGCTTTTTTTCTTCTTCTTCAAGAAGACTTGCAATCTGAAGTTCCCTTCTATTTAAAACTTCATCCCTGATTTTTGCTTCGTAACCCTGGGTAGAAGGATTGTAAAATACCTTTCCCATAAGGTTGCCTGGAAGATACTGCTGGGCTACCCAGTGATCCCTGTAGGCGTGAGGGTACATATAACCGCTGCCATGTCCAAAACCTTCTGCATCTCGGCTGGAATCCTTAAGATGGTTTGGAACGTCAGCATCCTGAGTTTCTACTGAGTGAAGGGCATCAAAAAATGCCATGCTTGAATTTGATTTAGGTGCTGTAGAAAGGTAAAGGGCTGCGTGGGCTAAAAAATATCTTCCTTCCGGAAGTCCTACCCTGTCAAAGGCTGCGGCACAGCTTTCTACAACAGTAATTGCATTTGGGTCAGCAAGACCGGTGTCTTCGCAGGCAGAAATAAGCATTCGCCTGAAAATAAAGTGAGGGTCTTCTCCTGCCTTTACCATGCGGGCAAGCCAGTAACAGGCAGCATCAGGATCCCTTCCCCTTAAACTTTTTATAAAGGCACTGATTATGTCGTAGTGATAGTCTCCGTCCCTGTCGTAAAGGACAACTTTTTTCTGAATGGATTCTTCTGCAGTTTCCTGACTTATGTAAATGTCAGCTCCTTCTTCCGGAGGCCATTTTTGAGGAGTGGTTTCTACTGCAAGTTCCAGGGCATTTAAAAGAGAACGGCAGTCACCGTTGGCGGTTTCTACCAGATGTTCCAGGGCTCCTTTTTCAAAGGTAACATTGTATTTGCCGTAGCCCCTCTCTTTATTTGCAAGTGCCTGCCTGGCGGCTTTAGTTAAGTCTTCTTTAGTAAGGGGCTTAAGCTGAAATACACGGCTTCTTGAGACAAGGGCCTTGTTTACTTCAAAGAAGGGATTTTCTGTAGTTGCACCTATAAGAATAATAGTACCGTTTTCTACCCAGGGTAAAAGGGCGTCCTGCTGACTTTTATTCCAGCGGTGAACTTCGTCTACAAAAAGAATGGTTTTTCTGCCGTAGAGTTTTTTCTGCTGCTCGGCATTTTTTATGGATTCCCTTATGTCTGCAACTCCTGTAAGAACTGCGTTAAGGGTAATAAAGGCTGAACTGGTGTGATTTGCAATTACTCTTGCCAGGGTAGTTTTGCCTGTTCCCGGTGGTCCGTAAAAGATAACGGAAGTAAGCTGGTCTGCGGCAATAGCCCTTCTTAAAAGCCTGCCTTTGCCAACAATATGATCCTGTCCTACATATTCATCAAGATTAACCGGCCGCATTCTTGCAGCCAGTGGTTCATGAGAATATTTTTTTACCGCAGAATCAAAAAGTTCATCCATTAGTTTCCGCTTGAAGAATTATCATCTGTACCGTCACGGTTCCAGGTGCCTCTTCCTTTATAATAAGAATAAAGTCCTGTGTCTTCCCAGTTATCAGAAGAGCTTGAAACAGAACCGTAGATTACTGAACTCACGTATTCATCGTTTTCCCCTTCTGCATCTGATGGTTCAAGGGTAAATACTGAGTAAGCATATTCTGTAATGATAGAGTTACCATTGTTACTGAAGGAAGTAGTAGATGTATATGGAATGTTATCAAGGGAAGTGCTGTCTCCTGTACTTGAAAGCAGTACTCTGTTAAGGCCTGATGTTGTTCCTAAGAGAAGATAGTTGCTGGTAACTGCCATGCTGATAATTCCACCTGCATCACAGGAAGTTGCACTTGCTGCTGCAGAATCAAGGGTAAAGCCTGTGTTTTCTTTTGCAGTGTAATATGTTTTTGAAGAATCCAGGGAAGTGTCTGAACTTAAAGTATAGGTGTCACTATCGCTGTCATATTCGTACCAGCCTTCTTCAGAAGGATTGCTGTCAGAAGAAGTAGAAGCCGTTGAATAAGTATAGTAAGTTCCGTAACCGTCAGCCCTGTAGATAGAAGAACCTGTTGCCATAGAGCCAGAGTTGTTGTATGTCAGGCTGTAGTAAATGTAGTCGTCATTTGCTGTAAGTGAATAATATTTGCTGAAGTAAGTTTGTCCGTCTTTTGGAAAGTAAACAGCAGTTAATGTGTCAGAAGAGAGACCTGTTGATTCATCAGTAACTTCTACAGGAGAAGATGTTCCGCTTAAAGAATAGATTTTGTAAGTTGAATCATCTGAATCGTAAGCCCTTAAGTAAGCAAGTCTGTTTGCAGCATCATAAGCATTGTTTGAAAATAATTTTACAGGTGTAAGATTGTCGTCAATTGTAATTTCTGTCCATTCAATTCCGTCAGAGAAGTCTGTATCTGTTGTAACAAAAAGCTGTCTTCCTGAAACAGCATTATAGCCGGAAGAATTTTCGTACCAGGAATGAATCATTATGTAAAGGTTGCTCTGGTCACCTACAGCATAGTAACACTGGCCGTCAATGTAATCAGCTTTTTCTGTTTCTGGGAGTCCTGCCTTTGCCCACTGTTTGTTGTAAAGACCTGTGTCATTGGAAGACTGATTTGTTTTATAGTAAAGGTGGCCTGTAGGGAAGATAAGGTAATCTCCATAGCGGGAAATTGTTCCTGTACCATTGATTCCGTTGGATTCAAGTTTTACTTCTGCATTAATTGATTCGTAAATATTGTCGTGGCAGGAAGCAAAGAGAAAGGCTGCTGTTGATACTGTAATTATTGTCTTTAATGTTTTATTCATTTTTATATCCTTTAATTAGAAGTAGTAGCGGGCTACAGCAGAAATTGTTGCAAACTGACCGTAGTAGTTTTTACCTGTTCCGTATAATTCACAGAACTGAGGCATAAAGAGGTATGAAAATTCAATACCGGCTGACCAGTCCTGATTAAAGCGGTAGTGAACTCCTGCTTCTGGTTTTATAACAAGGCCCGGAAAATAATTGTCGTTGTTGTAGGATTCCCATGCAAAACCAACATTAAGGCTGATTGGGAATTCAAGCTTTTTCCATGTAGGCTGCCAGGTTGCAGAAAAAAGTATTGGTGTATAGCTTAAAATATGTTCTCCGATTGTGGCGTTAAAACCAAAGGAAATGTCAAAACCAAGGGCAATGTCCTTAGCAATAAAACGGTGATAACCTAAGTTACCCATGCCTCCGATATTCAGCTGGGTTCCGTCTGATTCAAAAAGTGAAGGAATATCAGGGAAGTTCAGTGGAAAAGAAAGTCCCAGTGCAAGTCTTATGTTCTGTGCTCCGCTTTCGTTGACGATAGTTTCCGGTTCAAAATATATAGAGTCATCTTCCTGAACCTGTGCAAATGCTGTTAATGTGCATGCAGCAAGCAGACCTGCGATTGTAGCTAAACGTTTCATATTCCCTCTCTTGAATGTATGAGCCATGTTCCTTATATGGCAATTTATATGTTTTTTCTATAGAATAACCATTATTCTTTTGAATGGAACTGCATAATCATACATTTTATTGTTTTCAGTTTCAATAATATAGAAAATACTATTAAAAAGAAGGTTACATTATGAGCGCTGTTATAATTGACGGAAAAGCCGTTGCTGCAAAGGTTAAGGGTGATGTTGCTGCCAGAGTTAAGGCACTTAAGGAAAAGGGAATCAATCCCTGTCTTGCTGTAATTCTTGTTGGAGAGAATCCTGCCAGCGTAAGCTATGTTACTGGTAAGAGAAAGGCTCTTGCAGAAGCCGGTATGCTTGACCGCAGCGTTCTTCTTCCTGCAGATGTAAGTGAAGATGACCTTCTTAAACTTATTGGTGAATTGAATGCTGACCCTCTTGTTCACGGAATCCTGGTTCAGCTGCCGCTTCCTGCTCACATTGACGAAAAGAAAGTTACAAATGCAATTATTCCGGAAAAGGATGTAGATGGTTTTCATCCTGTAAACGTAGGAAAACTTGTTACCGGAGAAGAGGGCTTTTTGCCATGTACACCTAATGGAATTACAGTTCTTCTTAAAGAAGCAGGAATTGAAACTTCCGGTAAAAAATGTGTTGTAATCGGCCGCAGTAATATAGTAGGAAAACCAATGGCCCTCTTAATGCTCCGTAAGGAATTTAATGCCACTGTTACTGTATGTCATACAGGTACTAAAAATATCAGCGACTATACAAAGGATGCGGATATTGTAATTGCAGCCAGCGGTCATCCGGGAACACTTACTGCTGACATGATAAAAGAAGGTGCTGCCGTAATTGATGTTGGTGTTAACAGAATACCTGATTCAAGTAAGAAAAGCGGTTTCCGTCTTGTTGGTGATGTTGAATTCGATTCAGTTAAAGAAAAGGCTTCGTTTATTACTCCTGTTCCTGGTGGAGTAGGACCTATGACAATTGCCATGCTTATTTACAATACACTTCAGTCTGCGGAGAGAAGCTTAAGATGATAGATATTCAGAATACTCCTGATACAAGGGAAGTTCCTCTTGAAAAAGTAGGCGTAAAAAACCTTAAGTATCCTGTAAAGGTGCTGGATAAGGTAAATAAAATTCAGGCGACTACTGCAGAAGTTAATCTTTTTGTAAATCTTCCCCACAACTACAAGGGAACTCACATGAGCCGCT
The DNA here is from genome assembly GCF_024696245.1 of Treponema sp. Lineage (GTDB taxonomy): Bacteria > Spirochaetota > Spirochaetia > Treponematales > Treponemataceae > Treponema_D. Next base: position 16,695 of record NZ_JAILGZ010000074.1, on the reverse strand, counting down.
TTGTAGATATTTTTCACCGTCATCATCAGAATCTTGGCATGAAGCAGTTTCTTGCCATGCTGGAAGAAATCCGTATTTCCCTTGAAGCAGAAAAAGCTTTTGGCAGTATGAGGTTTCCTTTTTTTATGGAAAAGACAGCTCCTGTAAGTAAAGAAAAAAGTATTATGAGTTACATCTGTACTTACGAAGGTGAAGTTCGTTCTGACGGTACCCATGACTTTTTTGTAAAGGTAGAGATTCCTGTTACAACTGTGTGTCCATGTTCCAAGGCAATCAGTGATTACGGGGCACATAACCAGAGGGGAAAAGTAAGCCTTACTTTAGAGAACACAAGTCTTTTCTGGATAGAAGATGTAATTGAACTTGTAGAAGCTTGTGCTTCTTCCGGTTTGTACAGTCTTTTAAAAAGGCCGGATGAAAAATACGTTACTGAACACGCCTATGACAATCCCCGCTTTGTAGAAGATGTGGTGCGTGAAGTTTTTGTTGCATTAAAAAAATTTGATAAAAGCGAAAAACCTTTTTCTTATTTCAGCATTGAGTGTGAAAACTATGAAAGCATTCACAACCACAATGCTTATGCTACTGCTACTTACAAAGCTTAGTGGCAATCTGGCTGCAGCATTTAACTCCGTCCATTGCTGAACTTACAATACCGCCGGCATAACCGGAGCCTTCTCCTGCAGGATAAAGATTTTCTATGGAAACAGACTGACAGCTTTCTTTATCCCTGAGAATTCTTACGGGAGTGCTGGTTCTTGTTTCTGAAGCTATAAGCAGGGCGCTGTCACAAAGATATCCCTTCATTTTTTTATTGAATACAGGGAAGGCTGCCTTAAGGCGTTTTGCAATGTGGACAGGGAGCCACTGATCAAGTCTGCTGGAAACAAGGCCAGGTGCATAACTTGAAGGCGGGAGCTGACTGCTTAAAGTTCCTTCCATAAAATCTGTCATTAACTGAGCAGGGGCTTTCTGTCCTTCTGCATTTTTATAGGTAAGTTCTTCAAGCCAGCTTCTCCATAAAAGTCCGGCAAGGGCAGGGCAGCCTTTGTTTTCTGCTTCTTTTTTGAATTCTTCTGGAATATCTTCCGGACGAATTTCTACAACAATGGCTGCGTTACTCCAGCGGCTGTTTCTTTTTGCTGCACTCATTCCGTTTACGACTATCTGATTTTTACCGCTGGCACTTGGTACTACAAAGCCTCCCGGGCACATGCAGAAGCTGTAAACGCCACGGTCTTCCTGCTGACATACAAGGGAGTATTCTGCTGCTCCAAGATTGTCCGGTTTTCTTCCGTGGAACTGAATGGCGTCGATAAGTTCCCTTGGGTGTTCTACCCTGACACCGGCTGCAAAAGTTTTTGCTTCCAGGGAAGAAGGATCTGCCTTTGCCATCATCTCATAGATATCGGCTGCAGAGTGACCTGTGGCAAGAAGACAGGCATGGCCTTTAAATATTTTTTCTTCTCCGCTATTTACATTAAGGGTTTTTATTCCTGTAAATTTTTTTGAAGGAGAATTGTCAGTAATAATTTCTACTGCCTTTGTGTTAAAGTAAAACTCTCCTCCCATCTGGATTATAAAGTCCCTCATGTTGTTAATTATAGAAGGAAGTTTGTCTGTTCCTATGTGGGGATGAGCGTCTGTAATTATTTTATTGTCTGCTCCAAAGTGGGCAAAGATTTTTAGTATAAGGGGAATGTTTCCTCTCTTGTTGCTTCTTGTGTAAAGTTTGCCGTCAGAAAAAGTTCCGGCACCACCTTCTCCAAAACAGTAGTTTGAATCTTCGTCGACTATGTTTTTTGTGCTGATGGAAGCAATGTCCCTTTTTCTTTCTGAAGTAGAGTTTCCTCTTTCTATAATTACAGGTTTGATTCCATGTTCAAGAAGGGTAAGGGCTCCAAATAATCCTGCAGGTCCTGAACCGATTATGATTACGCTTTTAGAGCCGTCAGCTTTTTTCCATTCAGGCAGGGAGTTAAGCTGGTCTTCCGGTTTTTCTCCGATGTAAACCTGGTAGCGTAAATAGAGTTTAATTTTTGAGTGACGGGCATCAATGGATTTTTTTACAAAGACAGTAGTGATGTCTTTTTTGTCTGCCCTGATTCCGCTTTTGGAAAGTTCCTTCATTATTAAAGAAAGAATGCGGCCCTGATTATTTTCTTCTTCCGGAAGAATGCAAATTGAAAGTTCCTTTATCATTAAAAAAATCCTTTTTCCGTCAGCCAGATTTTTAAGTCATCGTTCCAGCGGAATGTTTTCATAAATTTATTATTCAGCATGCCAAAACCGTGTCCTCCCCAGGGATAGGTTTTAAAGCAATAGTCTGTATTTTTTTCTTTAAGTGCCTGAGCCAGCCTTACGGAATTTTCGTAAATTACAACTGGGTCATCCTGGCAGGCAATAAGGTAGGTTGGAATCATGTCATCAGGAACATTTTTTTCTAAGGAAAGGGAATCCCTTTCTTCCTGAGATGGATTTTTTCCTATAAGGCTTTTTCTTGACCAGGCGTGACCTATGTCTTCATCCATGGTGACTACAGGATAAACAGGTATGGTAAGATTTGGCCTTAAGCTTACCGTGCTTTCTATTCCAAGCTTTTTAAGATGGTCGATTCTGTTTCCAAATTCACCTGCCCAGCAGACTAAGTGGCCTCCTGCAGAAAATCCTATTGTGGCAATTTTATCAGGATTGATTTTGTATTCACCTGCATTTGTTCTTACAAGCTGGATTGCCCTTTGTATGTCTTCCATCATTGCAGGGTAGTGCCAGTTGTTTTTTGCAACACGGTACCAGAGGATAAAGGCTGCACTTTTATTTGAGTTAAACCACTTTGCTGTTGAATAGCTTTCCGTAACAATGCCAAGGTGATCGTAACTGCCTCCTGCACAGATGATGGCAGCACTTCCGTTACAGTCTTCTGGAATCCAGACTTCCATAATTACACGGCAGTGCTTCATGGATTCAACATTGTCCCAGATGTTAATTATTTTTTTGTTTACGCTCTGGCTGTGGGCACTGAAGGCTGCAGTTAAAAAAATAATTGCAAAAAGAATATGTGAAAGTAATTTTTTATTTGTCATTTTTATTGTCATGGATTTCTTTTTCTGCGGCCTGACTTAATACAGATTCAATTCCTTCTGTAATCCGGCGGGCTGCTATCTGTTCCTCCAGGTCAGAATATTTTTCTATTTGAATTTCTTTTAGTGGCTTTATATTGTAAACGATTTTTGAGTCCGGGAGAAAACTAAAGAAAGGATCATGTTTTCCAAGACCGTATTTGTCACTTCCTCCAATGTAAACCGGAAGAATATTTTTTCTGCTTTTAAATGCAATGTGACCGGCTCCTCTTTTATAGGTATTTTTTCCATGACGGGGAGTGCGGGTTCCTTCCGGAAAAACAATAAGGTTTGTTCCGTTATTAAGGGACTTGTCTGCAAGGGTAAACATTTCTTCTGAGCCCAGGGTGTTTACAAGATAAAGGTATTTGATTACAAAAACAAAAGGGGTGTGAATCAGGCCGCCTCTTACAATGCAGTCAGCATTTTTTATTAATGAAATTAAAATTACTACATCCATGATTGAAGGATGGTTTGCAACAACAACAGTGGATTTTAAATTCTTAAAAACTGCCCTGTCTTCTACATTAAGTTCCAGAAGTTGAAGAAGCTGGAGGACAAAAAGAAACTGTCTGAAGGTTATGCTTATAAAATTCTGGGCTCTTCTTTTAAAAGTCTTTTTATTCCATGACAATAAAAAAATTAATGGAAAAATAATTGCACCTAAGAAGAAGCCTCCGATGGTAAAGAAAATTGTTGCCCCGCATTTACCAAGACAGCGGTAAAAATGAAGGAGAGGATTTTTAGGAAAAGGCAGTTCGCTGTGATCGTAGCGGGGATCAATTTCTTTCATTTAAGTTTTTCTAATATTTCAACCGGGCTTAAGTCTTTTAATGATGAAACTTCTATGGGAGTCCATCCCTCTTTTTTTTCTGCAGAAGCAATAAAGGCAAAGGCAAGGGCCTGATTATCCTCTGGTCTTAAAGTTCCGTATTCTTCCTGAATGTATTCGTCTCCGTAAGCTATGAGAATTTCTTTTTCATCTCCACATATTACCGGTGCAAGGGAAGCCTGGAGAGCCTGGTAAATATTTCCCTGGGAAGGAAAAATTACTGAGTAGCCGCTTTTAAGTTTAAGGGCAAGGCTGGCCTGGGCAACAGGTGTGTTAAAAACAGAAAGGGAAAAACCTGCAGGAAGAATTTCTCCGTCGTTTATCAGCTGTTCATTAATGGAAAATTCCCTGGAAATATCTCCCCTTTTGGAAATAAAAACCTGCTTAATGTCTGTAATTCCCTCTGCCTGAGTAACATCATGGATAACCTGAACAATCATTTTTGTAAGCTGGCTTAATCTTCTTCTGAATAAGGGAGAAGTGAATTCCAGCTTAGGTGAGGCGTCAGGACTTGCTGCATCCGGAATGTAATATCCGGCTTTAGAAAAATAAAGAATCATTTTTTCTTGTTGAATACCAGAAGTGAATAGCAGTTGGAACCAAGATTATGATGGGCTGTTTTTAATTCAAGACCAGAGGCTTCTATTGCGTCTACAAGTTCCTGGTAGCGGTACATTTTTGAGTTACCATTTGCCATACAGGTAAAGTAAAGTGAAGTTGCCTGAAGGGAATATGAGCTGGCTGTAAAATGCTGCTTGTCCCAGAGAGGTTCAAGAACGTAAACATTTGTATTTTCATCAGCTGCTTCGTAAACCTTTTTTGCAATTTTAGAAATCTGGTGTAAAGAGAAGCAGTCAAGGAACTGGCTCATCCATACAGCATCCGGTTTTGAAGGAAGCTTTGTATCTTCGTGAAGAATGTTTCCGGCACAGGTAGAGATTCTGTCTGCAAAACCTGCCTGAGCTGCATTTTTTTCTGCAACAGCTGTCTGGCCCGGAAGGTCAACAATAGTTACGTGAACATCCTTGTCGTATTTACATGAAGCAATTGCCCACTTAGCTGTGTTACCGCCAATGTCTATAAGATGAGCCGGCTTTTTTCCGTAAACAATAGGAAGGGCTTCCGGAAAAGCAATGTCTGAATAAAAATGGTCAAAGTCAAACCAGGATTTTTTTGCACGTTCTGGAAGGGTAGAAAGGGCTTCGTAAATTGTAGTCCACTGACTTCCAAAAACTTTAAGTCCTTCAGGTTTTGAATTTTTTACTGAATCAAGAAGATCCCATGCTCCCTGATAGCAGATGTCATTTGTAAAGTTAAAGTTTGCTTTTGTAAGGTCGTCTTCTAAAAGCATCCAGCCGGTTTTTCCTAAAACAAACTTTTCGTTATGAAAGTCGCTGGTGTCCTTGCTGAATTTAAGTACGTCCATGCCCAGTGCCATTTCGCAGAGGACACCTACGCCGTATTCACTTATTTTTGATTTTTCTGAAAGTTCTTTTCTTGAGATTCCATCGTCTCCGGCATCTTCAATCATCTGAAGAATACCTGTTTCTATAAGGGCCCTTACTGCCTGAAAGGTAAGCGGACTGAAGGCAATTTTCTGGGCTTCAAATTTGGCATCAACAGCCCTGATTTTGTCACTTTTAAAAGTTTCTTCATTATATAATGCTTTATCCATAGTCCTTTGATTTTACCGAATGGTGTGCTTTCTTTCAATAATAAGGGCTAATATTGCAATAATAAGGTACTTTTTATATAATTGTAAAACTATGGATGATTTGAAACAGCAGATTAAAGAAGTAATTATTGATTCCCTTGACCTTGAAGATGTAAAACCAGAAGACATTGTTGATTCTGAACCTCTTTTCGGTTCTGGTCTCGGGCTTGATTCAATCGATGCACTTGAGCTTGGAGTTGCCCTTAAAAAGAAATTCGGCGTTAAGTTTTCTTCAGAAAGTGCTGACAATAAAAAACATTTTGCTTCTGTAGATGCTCTTGCAGAGTATATTTCTGCAGAAAAAAACAAGGCATAAGGAATTATTTATGACTCATGATGAACTCTATTCAAAAGTAAAGGATATCCTTGTTAAGGATTTTGAGATTGACGAAGCAGATGTTGTTCCAGAAGCACATCTGATTAACGATCTTGACCTTGATTCAATTGATTTTATTGATCTTGTAGTAAAAACAAAGGAATTTATTCCTGGAAGAATTGATCCTGAAATCTTTAAGACAGTACGTACTGTAGAAGATGCAGTAAAAACACTTCTTCCTTACACAGAGCAGTAAAATGCCGGTGGCCGCTTTGTATGAGAGTATTTTTTAAAATTCTGTTTTATATCGTTGCGGCTTTATATCCGGTTCTCATTTTTACTTTTCTTGTTATTTTAAAATTGCCGGTGCGCATTCTTTCACTTTGTATAGTGGGACTTGCCCTGGCATTTTTTATTGCCCTTACAGGAAAAAACAGGGAAGAAGAAAAAAGTGCCATCAGCTGGAAACCACTTGTGACAGCCCTGCTTTTTATGGCTGCAGGAACAGCATGTTTTTTTACAAACCAGACAGTATTTTTAAAGCTTTATTCTGTTGTTGTTTCTGCAATGCTTCTTATTGTTTTTTCAAGTACCCTTCTGGCCGGACCTAATATTATCTTTCGTTTTGCCATGCTGGGTGACAGGACTATAAAAAATTCAGTTTGCCGGAAACCGGTAGAAGCTTACTGTAAAAAAGTTTGCATTGTATGGTGTCTCTTTTTTATTGTAAACGGCAGCATTTCTGTATGTACGGCTTTTTCTGCCCGGTTTTTTGGTTTAAGTCAGTCCAAAGCTGATGCTTTATGGTCAATTTATAACGGTGGAATCTCCTATATTTTTATGGGAATCCTTTTTGCCGTAGAATATATAATCAGACAAATGGTGGATAAAAAAATGCCCAAATCTTTTGCTTTTACAAAATTTACAAGTGACTCCCGGCCGGACGATTTTGTTCTCTGTTATGAAGATACATATTCTTCCGGAAAATACAGGACATGGAAAGACTTTTTAATTGAAACTTCCCGCATGAGGAATTTCCTTATGTCTGCAGAAAATAAGGATGTAAGTGAATGGATTCTTCATTGTGAAGACTACTGGTATTTTCTTGTTACTTTTGCAGCTCTTCTTCAGTGCAATAAAACTGTTCATCTTACTCAGAATATTACGGAAAGCTTTCTGTCAGAAATTAAAAAAGATGGTTACAAATTTTTAACTGATCAGAATGTGGACCCTTCCTTTAAGGCAGATTCTATACCTGATGTTATAGCTTCTGTTAAGGAAAGTCAGGATTTCCGCACAATTCCTTCTATTAATAACGACGAAACCAGAATATTGATGTATACCTCCGGCTCTACAGGAAAACCAAAGGCCGTTCATCAGCGCATGACTGAATTTGAAGCAGACAACGCTTTTATTATCAGCCGCTGGGCTGAGGAATTTTTAAGCCGCAAACTTGTAACAACTGTAAGCCAGCACCATATTTACGGTTTTCTTTTTGGAATAAGCCTTCCATTTTCTTTAGGTGTTCCATTCAGAAGAAAGAGAATTGAATTCCCTGAAGAATTTGAAAGCCTTACAGACGACAGCTATATTGTAATTGCAACTCCTGCCTTCCTTAAGAGAACTGTAGAAGTAGAAGAAAAGCTTCCGTTAAAAGACTGCTTTATTTTTACTTCCGGTGGTGCCTGCTCTCCTGAACTTTCAAAGAAGACTCTTGAAGTTTTTGGTTTCTGTCCTTTGGAAGTATACGGTTCTACAGAAACTTCCGGAATTGCTTACAGACAGCAGAGTAAGGACGGACTTTACTTTACTCCTTTTGCAAATGCAAAAATCTGGAAGGGAGAAGACGGCTGCCTTAGAATTATTTCTCCTTACATAAAAGACCCTGAAGGTTTTGCTACAGCTGACCTTGTTGAAATTTTTGACGACGGAAGATTCCTTCTTAAAGGCCGTTCAGATTCAATTGTTAAAATAGAAGAAAAACGCATAAGCATGACAGAAGTAGAGAATCGTATTCTTGAAACAAATCTTGTTCGTGATGTAAAGGTTGTGGCAATGGAAGACAGAAGACAGTACCTTGCTGCTGCAATTGAATTAAATGATGAAGGAAAGAAAAAGTTTGAAGGACAGCGTAAACTTATTCTTAATAATTTCTTTCATGACTTCCTTACAAAATATTTTGAAAATGTTGTCATTCCAAAGAAGTGGCGCTTTGTAGAAAACCTTCCTGTTGATGTTCAGGGAAAAAAACATAAGGACGAAATCATTAAATTATTTGACAGGGCAGAACAGGACTAATGGAACATCACTCAATAGAAAACGAAAAGATTATTTCCAGAACAGAAGATTCTCTTGAGATAGAATTTGTGATTCCTGCAGAATGTGATTTTTTTGACGGACATTTTCCGGAATTTAAATTACTGCCTGCTGTTGCTCAGGTTCAGATTGTTACACGTTTTGCATCTGAATATTTTGGAACCGGACCTTTTGTTTTTAGGGCAAAGAGACTTAAGTTTCTTTTACCTATTCTTCCGGATTCAAAGGTGGGCTTAAGCCTTGCCGTTAATAAAGAAAAGAAAAGCGTAACTTTTTCTTTCTTAAAAAATCAAAAGGACTGCTATTCAACTGGTACATATTATTATGAATAACTTGTCCTCATCTGGTGCCGATATGAATATGTGTTTTGTAGTTCCTGTTTATAAACATGGATCAACTCTTGAAGATGTTGTAGTTTCCCTTCTTGAATTTAAGTGTCCCATTATTGTTGTTGATGATGGTAATGGAGAGAGGGACAGGGAACTTATAGAAAAATGTGCTCAAAATCATAAGGAAGTTATTCTTATAACTTTTGAAAAAAATCGTGGAAAGGGAGCGGCTGTTTTTGCTGCAGTTCGTCGTGCTCATAAAGAAGGTTTTACCCATATCTTTCAGGTTGATTCTGACGGTCAGCATGACAGCGGAAGGTGCCGTGACTTTATGGCGCTTGCAGAAAAATATCCTGATTCAATTATTTGTGGTTATCCTGAATATGATGAAAGTGTTCCCCTTGCAAGAAAAAACGGCAGGGAGTTTTCTAACGGCTGGGCAAGACTTGTAAGCTGGAGACCTGGTATAAAGGATGTTCTTTGTGGTTTTAGAATCTATCCTGTAAAACCTTTTATCAGGGTTTTAAATACAAGTATTTACTTAAACAGACGTATGGGATTTGATGCAGAGATTCTTGTGCGCATGCTCTGGATAAATACTGGTCTTGTTAATGAAGCTGTTCATGTTACTTACCCTAAAGATGGAATATCTAACTTTAGAATGGTAGGAGATAACGTTACTATTTCTTTTACATTTGCAAGACTTTGTGCCGGAATGATTATCCGTTCTCCTTTACTTTTACTGAGACTTTTTATAAGAAAAATATTTCTCACCGGGCGGGATTTATAAAATGCAGGGTGAACACTGGTCTCAAAAAAAAGAAAAGGCTTCTTCAGTTAAGCCTGTAAAGTTTATGATTTTTCTTGTAAAGATTTTTCCTCACTGGCTTTTAACCTGCTTTGCTTTTTTTGTAGGCTTTTTTTATTTTTTATTTTCTAAAAGTGCAAGAAGGGATGCTGTAAATTTTCAGAAGACTGTAATTGATTTTTGTAAAAAAAATAATATTAAGTGTGCCATTAAAAAGCCCGGCAGCTACAGGCAGATAATTTCTTTTGCTATTTGTCTTATAGAAAAGATTGAAGGCTGGTGCGGTAAGTCTGATTTAAGTCATGTTGTTTTTCATGATGATGATGTAGTTGAACTTAAAGCTTCCCTTGCTGCCGGTAAGGGGGCCATGCTTATCGGTTCTCACCTTGGTAATATGGAATTATTCAGGAGCCTTGCTACAGAAGGCCAGACCGGTGTAGGTAAAATGGTAAGTGTAACTGCCATTATGGATACAAAAGTTACTTCCAGTTTTAATCAGGCAATGGAAGACATGAATTCCAAAACCTATCTTGATGTAATCAATTCAGATTCAATCGGTGTAGATACTGTAGAAATATTGCAGGACAGACTTGCGTCCGGAGGGCTTGTTGTTATAGCAGGGGACAGAACTTCTGCCAACAGCCCTGACAGAAATATAGAAGAAGAATTTCTTGGAAAAACAGCTGAGTTCCCTTTTGGAAGTTTTTTTATGGCTTCCTTACTTGATGTGCCTGTATATTTTGTCTTTGCTTTAAGGGTAAAAGACTTAACTCTAAAATCAAAGTATGATATGCATGTTAAAAAAGCAGGTGTAGATTTTAACTGTAACCGTAAAGAAAAGAAGGTCAGGATAGAAGAGCTTTGCCGTGAGTTTAAATGTGAACTGGAAAAGCATTGCTGTAATCATCCTTACCAATGGTATAATTTTTTTGACTTCTGGAGGAAATCAAATGACAGATAAAAAAAAGATTACTGAAGAAATTGTTTTTAATGTTGAGTTTTATGATGTGGATTCAATGAAAATTGTTTACCACGGTAACTATATTAAATATATGGAAAAGGCAAGGTGTGCCCTTCTGGATAAAATCGGATACGGTTATCTTCAGATGGAAGAAACAGGCTATTCTTTTCCGGTAGTAGATGTAAAAGTAAAATATGTAAGGTCCCTTCGTTTTGGTGACAGGGCCAGGGTAAAGGCAACTTTAGTTGAATACGAAAACTGCCTTAAAGTAAAATACGAAATCTATAATGATAAAACAGGAGAGCTTACTACCAAATGTGAAAGTACCCAGATGGTAGTAGAGATGGCAACTGGAGAAACAAAGTTTTTCTGCCCTCAGATATTTATTGATAGAGTAAAGGAGCTTGAGTAAAATTAAATGGCTATGCTTAAAAAGATTTTTTTTATTTTTGCAGTAAGTATTTTTACAGGAATCTTTGCCGGTTGTACTTCTTCCGGATTAAATAAGGTTTATGTTACCAACACAAAGAAAGTTTCTCTTTTGCCACCATCTTCAATGATGGGAGAGACTGAATGTTATGAATATTTTTCCGGAAATTTTGGTGATCAGTCTTTTGCCATGACCTGTTATTTTTCTTCTGATAATGATGGCATTACAATTCTTCTTTTAAATGACTTTGGTGTTCAGATGGGAACTATGACTTATGACGGAGTAACAGCAGCTCTTGATTCTTCTGTCCTTCCATCAAGTTTTAAATGTGAATATATTCTTCTTGATATTCAGAATGCTTATTACAATAAAGATAAACTGATTGAACATTATAAAAACCACAAACTTATTTTTAATGAAGAAACTAAGGAAGATGGAAGTATTGTCCGTAAGGTTATGAATAAAAAAGACCTTATTGAAGAAATTACAATTAAGGATAAAACAATTGTGATTAAAAATTATCTTCGTGGTTATGAATATGAAATCACCGGAGCAGATGATGAATAAAATATATTTTTCTAAGCCCGGACTTATTTGTTCTGCAGGAGAAAATCCTTCTTCCTTTTGGGATGCAATCGTTAATGGTAAAAGAGATGGAATTAAAGAAGTTAAAACTTCTACTGGTAAATCTTTTTATGCAGCCCGTATAGACGAAGAAAAACTTTCTGACTGTAATGCCCGCTTTAATATGAAGATAATCCGTATTGAAGATGCAGCTTTAAATCAGATAAGTGATGACGTAAAGAAGGCTGTGACAAAATACGGTGCAGACAGACTTGGTGTATGTGCAGGTTCCTGCGATAACGGAAGTGAATTTTCTGTTGCAGCCCACAGAGTTTTTTTTAAGGAAGGAAAGTTTCCCCAGGATTACAGCCTTGAAATGCAGGGGGCTGATTATGTTGCAACTTATGTTAAGGAAAAGTTTTCTTTAAATGGTCCCTGCCTTGCTTTTTCTACCGCCTGTTCTTCCAGTGCAGGTGCTGTAATTAAAGCAGCCCAGCTTATTAAAAGCGGTTTTTGTGATGCAGTAGTTTGCGGCGGTGTTGATATTGCATCTGATACAGTCCTTCTTGGTTTTGATTCCCTGGAAGCTGTGTCCCATGAAAAGACAAATCCTTTTAGTAAAAACAGAAGCGGAATTACTCTTGGTGATGGTGCAGCTTTTTTTGTAATGTGCAGGGAAAATATTTTTGAAGAAAAAGAAAGTTCTGCTTTTTATCTTGCAGGTTATGGAGAGAGTGCAGATGCCTACCATATGACAAGTCCGGATCCTTCTGGAGAAGGAGCTGCTGTCAGTATGAAAAGGGCTTTAGAAAATGCAGGCCTTACTTATGAAGATATTGATTATGTTAACCTTCATGGTACAGGAACTAAGTTTAATGATTCAATGGAAACAAAGGCACTTGATTCTGTTTTTAATGGAAGAAGAGTTTTCTGCAGTTCTACAAAATCCATAACCGGACACACTTTAGGCGCAGCCGGTGCTCTTGAACTTGCAGCCTGTTACCTTGCCTTAAAAAATAATTCTTCTGAAAAATGGACTTTGCCCTGTCAGGTTTGGGACGGAATATTTGATGAAGAATTTCCTCAGTTAAATTTTGTAAAAGCATCCAGTGAATGTCAGGCAGGCAGAGAGATAAAATATTGTATGTCTTCTTCCTTTGCATTTGGCGGTTCAAATGTTACACTTATAATAGGTAAGGAATAAATATGGCTGATAATATTTTACCCCAGCAGATGGACAGAACCATGATAGAAAAACTTCTTCCTCATAAGGGAAAGATGTTTTTGCAGGACAGGATTACTTCCTATGATCCTGATAACAATATTATTACTACAGAATTTGACGTAAAGAAAGATTGTATTTTTTATGATAAGGATGCCGGCGGTATTCCTTCCTGGGCTGCCTTTGAAATTATGGCTCAGGGAATATCGGCCCTTGCTTCAATAAAAAGAATTCTTCGTAATGATACAACACCACCAAAATCAGGAATGGTTTTAAGTGTTACGGATTTTACTGCTCCTGTTTCTTTATTTAAAGAAGGACAGACTTTGTATATGAATATTTCTGAAGACTGCTGCGTGGGGAATGTATATAAATATCTTTGCATTCTTTATCTTGATAAAGAAGATTCAGCACCTGGAATAAAAACATATATTTCCGTAATGGAAGTTGATGATATAAAAGGAGTATTGGAAAACAATGAGTGATACTAAAGAAAACTGCGAAGAGAAAAAAATAATTGTTACCGGTGCCTCCGGTGGAATTGGAAGAGCTGTAGCTGTGGAATGTGCCAGAGCCGGCTATTATGTAATCTGCCACTATAACCGCGGAAAAGAAAAGGCAGAAGAAACACTTTCCCTTATTAATCAGAATGGTGGTAAGGGAGAACTGATTCAGTTTGATATCAGCAATCGTGAAGACTGCAGGGTAAAGCTTGAAGCCCTTACAGAAAAACATGGTGCCCTCTGGGGAATCGTAAATAATGCAGGTGTTAATAAAGACCAGACATTTGTTGGTTTAACACCGGAAGAATGGGATTCAGTTGTTCATACAAACCTGGACAGCTTCTTTAATGTTATTCAGCCTCTTGCCATGCCAATGTGCCGTAAGAAGAAGGGGCGTATCGTAACAATTTCTTCTGTAAGCGGAGTTATCGGCAACAGGGGACAGACAAATTATTCAGCAAGTAAAGCAGGAATTATCGGAGCAAGCAAAGCTCTTGCAGTAGAACTTGCCAGCCGTAACATAACTGTTAATTCAGTTGCTCCTGGTCTTATTGATACTGACATGATAAAGGATTCACCTATGGATATGATTCTGCAGGGAATACCTATGAAGCGTGTTGGCAAACCTGAAGAAGTTGCAGCAGCTGTAGTTTTTCTTTTAAGTGAAGGTGCTGCTTATATTACAAGACAGGTTATTAATGTTAACGGGGGAATTGCATGACATTTACTCGCCCTGATGGAAAGCGTCGTGTTGTTGTTACTGGCGGAGGAATGCTTACAGCTTTAGGTGATGACTGGACAGAAGCTTTTGCAAACCTTAAGTCCTATAAAAATAAAATTGTTTACATGAAGGACTGGGATGTTTATGAAGGAATGAACACAAGACTTGCCTGTCCTTATACAAAGGAACTTCCTTCTTTTCCAAGAAAAAAAATCCGTGGAATGGGAAGGGTAGCTTTGCTTTCTCTTCTTGCTACTGAAAGAGCATTTGAATCTGCCGGGCTTAAAGATGAAAATGGTGAGATTCCGGAAGAACTTCATAACGGCCGTACCGGTATTGCTTATGGAAGCTGCATGGGAAGTATGGATTCAATCCTTGATATGTTCAGTATGATTACTGACAACGATGTATCAAAAATAAATTCTCAGACTTACATAAAATGCATGCCTCAGACTTGTGCTGCAAACCTTAGCGTTTATTATTCCCTTAGAGGAAGAATTATTACAACAAATACAGCCTGTACTTCCGGAAGTCAGTCCATTGGTTATGCTTACGAAGCAATCTCTTCCGGTATTCAGGACCTTATGGTTGCAGGTGGTGCAGAAGAACTTATTCCTCCTGATGCAGCAGCCTTTGATGCTATGGGGGCAACTGCCTATGACAATGCTCATCCTGAATGTGAACCAAAACCATTTGATTCAAAACGTGATGGCCTTGTAATTGGAGAAGGTGCAGGGACACTGATTCTTGAAGACATGGAACATGCTGTTAAACGTGGTGCAAAAATATATGCAGAAGTTGCAGGCTTTGGTACAAACTGTGACGGAACTCATATTACTAATCCTAATTCAGAAACAATGGCTCAGGCCCTGCAGCTTGCAATTAATGATGCAGGAATTTCTGCGGACCAGATTGGTTATGTAAATGCCCACGGAACTTCTACTTCTGCAGGAGATGTGGCAGAAACTCAGGCTACAGCTTCTGTATTTAAGAGACCTGTTCCAATCAGTTCAACAAAAAGTTATATCGGTCATACCCTTGGTGCCTGCGGTTGTGTAGAAGCCTGGCTTACCATCAATATGATGAATGAAGCATGGTTCCATCCAACCCTTAACCTTACTGATCTTGATGAAAAGTGCGGAGCCCTTGATTACATTAAGGGAGAGGGAAGGCAGATAGATACTGAATATGTTATGAGCAATAATTTTGCTTTTGGTGGTGTTAACACCAGTTTGATTTTTAAGAAGGTTAATATTTAAGGAGATAATATGAAAGACTTAAACAAAATCAAGGAACTTTGTCCTTCTGCCTACGACTTTATCGTAAACAAGGCAGAGACTGCAGAAGTTGGAAAGTATGAACTTGAAAACGGTGCTTACGTTAGTGTTCAGGAGTACACAACAAAAGCCCGTATTGATGCAAAATACGAAGCTCACAAAAAGTTCATCGACATTCAGATGATTCTCAGCGGTCAGGAAATCATTGCTGTTTCACCCCTTGATAAAATGGAAATCAAGGATGAATACAACGAGACAAAAGATGTAATGTTCTTTGTTCATAATGATGAATGTACAGACTATCTTTTACAGGCCGGGGATTTTCTTATTCTTTATCCTCAGGATGTTCATATGCCATGTGTATGTGTTAACGAAAAATCTTCTGTAAGAAAAATTGTTGTAAAGGTACCTGTTGCAGGATGAAATCATGCTGTCATTTGAAAGTGATTATATAGAAGGTGCTCATCCCCTTATTCTTGATGCACTTGTAAAAAGCAACATGGAAGCTCTGTCCGGATATGGTGCAGACCCTTTTACAAAGTCTGCAAAGACTAAAATTGCAAAGGCTTGCGCCTGTCCTGAAGCTCAGATTGCTTTTATAACAGGCGGAACTCAGACAAATCAGATTGTTATTGATACTATGCTCCGTCAGTTTGAAGGTGTCGTTGCCGCTACTACAGGACATGTAAGTGTTCATGAAGCAGGTGCAATAGAGTATACCGGACGCAAGGTTCTTACACTTCCGTCTCATAACGGAAAAATGGATGCTGCAGAATTAGAAAAATACATAAGTGATTTTTACGCTGACGGAAACTGCGAGCACATGGTTTTTCCTGGAATGGCTTATATTTCTTATCCTACCGAATATGGAACTCTTTATTCAAAGAAAGAGCTTACTGCCCTTAGTGAAGTTTGCCGTAAGTATAAGATTCCTCTGTATATGGACGGAGCCCGTCTGGGGTATGGTCTTATGAGCAGGGAATGTGATCTTACTCTTTCTGATATTGCACGGCTGTGTGACGTTTTTTATATTGGTGGAACTAAAGTTGGTGCTTTATGCGGAGAAGCTGTTGTTTTTACAAAAAATAATATGCCTGCACATTTTGAACATCTTATAAAAAAGCATGGTGCGCTCCTTGCAAAAGGCCGTCTTAATGCAATTCAGTTTGATACGCTGTTTACAGATGATCTTTATTTTTCACTCGGAAAGAATGCAATTGACCGCGCTGAAGAATTGAAATCTGTTTTTATACAGAAAGGATATAAATTCTTTATTGATTCTCCAACTAATCAGCAGTTTGTAATTCTGGAAAATAAGAAGTTGAAGCAGCTTGCCGAAAATGTAAAATTCAGTTTCTGGGAAAAATATGATGATTCCCATACGGTTGTACGTTTTGCAACAAGCTGGGGGACAACATCAGAAAAAATAAGGGAACTTGAAAAGCTGTTATAATTTGTCTTACAAATGGAATTCAATCATCATTGTAAATACAAACCCTCAAAACGGCGAAGTCAAGGCTTTAAGCGTTGGCGTTCCTTGACTTGACGTATTAAAAACAGAATTGAATTTATTTTTTGGCTTC
>NZ_JAILGZ010000070.1 GCF_024696245.1 Treponema sp. | reverse complement strand
TAATTTTGCCATTTTATAAAATTCATAAATTAAGGGAGCAATAATTATGAAAAACGGTTCAATTATATACGACACTGAAGGAAACGTACTTCATGCTCACGGCGGATGGATCTTAAAAGTAGAAGATACCTGGTACTGGTACGGCGAAAACCGCACTGATGACAATTATGTTGCCTGCTATTCATCTAAAGACTTAAAAAACTGGAAGTTCTGCAACAATATTCTTACAGTAAAGTCTAAGACAGAAAGCACCCGTATCCGCGGAAACCTTATGCTGGTAAATGAAGACGGTAAAAAAGTAAATATCGAGCGTCCAAAAGTAATTTATAATTCAGAAACAAAAAAATACGTAATGTGGGCTCACTTTGAAAACGGCCAGAATTATTCCTGTGCAGCAGCCTGTATTGCTACCTGCGATACTCCGGACGGAGATTTTGTTTACCATGGCAGCTTTAACCCTTACGGAAATATGTCCAGGGACTGTACCCTTTTTGAAGACGGAGGAAAAGTTTACTTTGCTTCTGCTGCAAGGGGTAATGCAGACATGAAAATCTATCAGATTCAGAAGGATTACCTTAACGTAGAAAAAGAAACAGCCTGCTGCTGGAGTAATGAATATCGTGAAGCACCGGCCTTTGTAAGGGTAGGGGAGAGGCTTTACTGTTTTTCTTCTTTCTGCACCGGTTGGGCTCCTAATCAGGGTAAATATGCCTGGACAGACAAAATGGAAAGCGGCTTTGGACTTCTTACAGAAATTGGTGATGAAACAACATACCACAGCCAGCCTGCCTTTATTCTTACAGTAAAGGGAAGCAAAAAAACTTCATATATATACGTTGGAGACCGTTGGAATGGTGAACACTACCATGAGTCTACATACACCTGGTATCCCCTTAATTTTAAGGAAGACGGCTCTGTAGAACTGGAATACTGTGATGAGCTTGAAATCGATGCAGTTACCGGAGAAGTAAAGGCTATAAAAAAATAAGCGGAATCTTCTATAATATATTTCTGACAAATACATTTGAATAAAACCTGCCATACCATCAGGTCCCCTTTTTAAAGTTTATTTTGAATAGAATTTCTTTAAAAAGGGGGAATTTTTTTTAAAAGCCTCTGATAGTTGAAAATAATAATGGAATTCATATTGACATTTTTTTCTCATGAATATACTTTATCAACAAAGTTAGACAATGCTAAGTTTTGTTATCAATAACTAAGAAAAGTTATCAAATGCTAAGGTATGTTGTATATGGCTAAAAAATGTTGTACAACAGTAAAAACTTTTATCAAAGTCTAACTTGTTTCAGGGAGTCTAAAAATGCCTTTAAATTTATCCAGTCCTGGAGAAGAGGTAATCATCAAAAAAATAAGCGGTAAAGAAGAAGTTCGCCGCTTTCTTGCAAATCTTGGTTTTATTGCTGGAGAACAGGTAAGTGTTATTTCTGAAAATTCCGGCAATATTATTGTCCAGGTTAAAGATTGTCGTGTAGCCATCAGTAAAGAAATGGCACAGAAAATCATTATCTGAGTTTGTAATTATTTTTGGTAAAGCTTTATAAGGAGATACAAAATGACTTTGAGAGAAGTAAAAACCGGTCAGACAGTTAAAGTAGAAAAACTGCTGGGTGAAGGTGCTGTAAAACGCCGCATCATGGACATGGGTATTACAAAGGGTGTAGAGATTTACGTACGTAAAGTAGCACCACTTGGTGATCCTGTTGAAGTAACAGTTAGGGGTTATGAACTTTCCATCCGTAAGGGTGATGCAGAACTTGTTCAGGTAACTTGCTAATTCGGAGTTTTTTAAGGAGCATATAAAATGATTAAAATTGCATTGGCCGGAAACCCAAATGCCGGTAAAACAACATTATTCAACGCTCTTACAGGTTCAAATCAGTTTGTAGGAAACTGGCCTGGAGTAACTGTTGAAAAGAAAGAAGGTAAGCTTAAGGGTCACAATGGTGACGTAGTAATTATGGACTTACCTGGTATCTATTCCCTTTCTCCATATACTTTGGAAGAAGTTGTATCCCGTGAATACCTTGTAAAGGAACGCCCTGATGCTATCCTTAACATTGTAGACGGAACAAACCTTGAACGTAACCTTTACCTTACAACTCAGCTTGCTGAACTTGGTATTCCAATGGTTGTTGCAGTAAACATGATGGACGTTGTTAAAAAGAACGGAGACAAAATTCATGTTGAAGCAATGGCAGAAGAACTTGGCTGCCCTGTAGTAGAAATCTCTGCCCTTAAAGGAAACGGCTGTATTGAAGCTGCAGAACTTGCTGTAGAAAAAGCAAATGCAGGTGCACCAATGATGTACCGCCACCGCTTTGAAGGTTGTGTAGAACATGCTCTTGCTCACATTGAAGAAGCAGTTGTACATGAACTTCCTGCTGAACAGCACCGCTGGTATTCAGTAAAGCTTTTTGAACGTGATGAAAAAGTAATCAAGGCTCTTGGAGTTTCTGATGAAAAGCTTGCTCACATTGAAAGCGATATTAAATCATGTGAAGACGAACTTGGTGATGATGCAGAATCCATCATTACAGCTGAACGCTATAAGTATATCGAATCAATTATTAAAAAGTGCGTTACAAAGAAGGCTCGTTCTAACCTTACAACATCTGACAAGATTGACCGCGTAGTTACAAACCGCTGGCTTGCTCTTCCAATCTTTGCTGTTGTTATGTGGCTTGTTTACTACATCGCTATGGTTACAGTTGGTGCAAATGCTACTGACTGGGCAAACGATGGTCTCTTTGGTGACGGTTATCACCTCTTTGGTATCGGAAATGCTGCTTATGAAGAAGCTGCAGAAGAATATGGTGATACAGATACAATCCTTTCTGCATTCGTAACAGATGCTGCTGAAGCTAAAGAAAATGAAGCTGCTGCTGCTCTTGCAGAAAAGCTTGATCCAGAAGCAGAAGACTATGACGGTATGGCTCTTGTTCCAGAACTTGAAGCTGTAGCTTCCCTCTATACAGTTGATGAAACAGTTTCTTACACACTCCTTGATGACGAAACAATGGAATCAAGCAAAGAAGAAGCAACTGTAGAAGACTTTAATGCTTCCCTTGATACATTCAAGAAGTACGAAGGTGCTGCTCCTGATCCTGCAAGCTATGGTATCTGGGTTCCAGGTATCCCTGTATTTGTAGAAATGGGACTTGATGCAATCGGTTGTGCAGACTGGCTTAAGGGTCTTATCCTTGACGGTATTGTTGGTGGTGTTGGTGCAGTTCTTGGATTCGTTCCACAGATGCTCGTACTCTTTATCATGCTTGCCTTCCTTGAAGCTTGTGGTTACATGGCTCGTATTGCATTTATTATGGACCGTATCTTCCGCCGCTTTGGTCTTTCCGGAAAATCATTCATCCCTATGCTGGTTGGTACTGGTTGTGGTATTCCTGGTATTATGGCAAGCCGCACTATCGAAAACGAACGCGACCGCCGCATGACAATCATTACTACTACATTCATTCCTTGTGGTGCTAAAACTCCATTTATCGCAATGGTTGCCGGAGCTATCTTTGGTGGTTCACCATGGATTGCTACATCAGCTTACTTTATCGGTATCGGTGCAATTATCTGTTCTGGTATTATGCTTAAGAAAACAAAGCCATTCCTTGGAGAAGTTGCTCCATTCGTAATGGAACTTCCTGCATATCACCTTCCAACAGTTGGTGCTGTTCTCCGCTCTATGTGGGAACGCGGATGGTCATTCATCAAGAAAGCCGGAACAATCATTCTTGTTTCTACAATCGTAATCTGGTTCCTTTCATTCTTCGGATGGGTTGACGGTAAGTTTATGATGCTTAGCGAAGATCAGATGGATTCAAGTATTCTTGCTAAGATTGGTGGTGCAGTTGCATGGATCTTTGCTCCTCTCGGATGGGGCAACTGGCAGGCTACTGTTGCATCTGTTACAGGTCTTGTTGCAAAGGAAAACATCGTAGGAACAATGGGTGTTCTTTATGGTGGAGAAGAAGCATGGGCAAACCTTGCTAATGCATTCACAA
>NZ_JAILGZ010000054.1 GCF_024696245.1 Treponema sp. | reverse complement strand
TCCTGATAAGGAAGATGTTTCTTCCGTATATACAGTTGAACTTTACAACAAAGAAAACAACGGTGCCTTCTTCTACGGAAAGATTTCATGGACTGATGCAGCATATAAAGTAACAGAAGTTTCAAAAGCAAAATTCAGCATTAACTCTTCTTACGAAACAGTTCAGAATGTAACAGCAGGAGATACTGCAACAACATTCATGGTTGTTTCAAACAGTGGTGCAACATTCCGCGGAACATCAGCTTCACTTTCATTCCGTGTAAAGGCAGATAATGGTTATTATGATTTAACTGCAGCCTACACAGATTCAAATGTAACAGCCAGTGGTTCAACAACAGAAGTAACATCCCTTACTATAGAAGAAGCTGTTCTTAATCCTAAACTCATTCTTGCAAAAGAAAATGTAGAAGTTGAAAAAAACGGTACTGCCAGAGTTGCCATTGCTTACGATGAGATTTTAGATTTTGATGCAGCAAAAATGTCTGCAGCTTCTTCTGATGATGAAGTGGTAACTGCTAAAATTGAAGGAACTGAACTTGTTCTTTCATGGGTAAAAGATGGTGAAGCGACAGTAACTGTATCTTATGATAACAGTTTGACAGTGAAGACAACTATAGCTGTAACAGCCCTTGCAGGAGAGATTGTGTATGAATCTCTTCCAATTCTTCCTAAGGGAAATATGCAGACAAAGGTTGAAGGTGCAAGTGTGTGGCTTTACCTTGACAACACAAATCTCGGAATTAGTGGAACTGATGCAAGCAAAGTTGAAGTTACGGTAACGGATACGGCAACTGGAAATGAGGTTGGCATTAACACAAAGGAATTCAATGACTATGGTGCAAACACAGTAAGACTTTATCTTGTATTTGGTGCTGCTTATGCTAATCTTAAAGTAGATGTTGTTGGAACATTCAACGGCAAAAATTACAAGGGCGAGGCTGTCTTCAAGGATGGTATATACCAGTTTGAATTTGTACCTGAGGCTCTTGTCGTAAGTCCTGCAACAAAAACTGTTGAAACTGGAAGTGAAGTTACATTTACTGTAAAAGATACCAAATATGGTGTAGATATTACTGATAAATGTACCTTTGCTACAGATAATGCCACAGTTAATGGTAATAAAGTGACTGTAGGCGACGCTGTAGGAACTGTAACGGTAACAGTAACTTATAACGATGATGAAAGTATTTCGTCAAGTGCAACGCTTAATGTTGTTGAAGCAGGTTCTGTTTCTTATGATGTTGTACCAGTCCTCGTAAACGATACTTCAATCGGAGGAAACCAGATATTCATATATCTTGACAACAGTATAATTAAAATGGCTGTAAAGAATAAGTTTGAAAATGAGATGGAATTTGTTTTTACTGATACAAAGACAAACGAAGTTCTTGCGGTTACACCAGTTGAATATAATGCTTGGGAAGGAGATAAATTCCGTCTTTATGCAACTCTTCCTTCTGGAGGACATGACGATGCAACCTTACGGATAACGGCAACATTTGGTGACAAGTCTTATCAGAGTACTGTTACTTTTGAAGGTGGAAAAGCTGTTTCAAATGAATAAAATAATTTAGTAGAATTTTTACTTTGTTCTCAATCCGTCCCCCGTCTGCACTTCTCCTTAATTATCCGCAGACGGGGAATTTCTTTTTTATCCGGCTGAAGTTAAATAAAAAAAAGTACCGGAATCATGAAATTCTGTTTACGATTCCGGTACTTGTAGAAGAAAGATGATGTTTTAATTCCCGTAATTCAGGGCGTTAAAACCTGATGAGTTTATTTTATTACACCCATAGAAACAGGTGTAATAACCTGGGAGTTAAAGGAAATCTTACTTACAGTAATGCCAGGCTTTGTATGTTCAAGAGTAAGGTGATAGATTCCAGGATTCAAAATTACCTGAGAAGCATTTACAGTTGTAAATATTCCCGCAGTACTTCTGCACTCAAGAGAAGCTGCCGGCTGTCCGTCTATCATAATATTAGAAACAGACTGACTTAAATCATCGCTTTCCTTTATGTAAGTTCCGCTGATATTAAACACACCCTTGTGTTCAACTTTAAGCCAGGTATTTTCATCAGGAACAAAGTCATCCTTTTCATTTACAATCTTTCCATCTGATGGAACAGCTGTATTTGCAGGACTAAATTCAAGTATTTCTTTAAGGGCCCTCAAAGGTCTTTTACTTACAGGAGCCTGAAGAATAAATCTAAGTATATCCTTTACACAAAGCTGAAGTTCACCCAGAGTAAGTTCTCCTTCTGCAAGAGCCTTTTCAATATTGTCGCCATAACCATTGCTTTCTGCAGTGTCATTGTCAACGATCATGTAAATATCATTACGGGCACGGATCATATAAGCCGTATTCTTTATTGAAGCTTCTCCACCTTTAACACAGTGATTCATTTTTGCCCACCAGTCTGTCATTACAAGACCCTTGTATTTCCATTCCTGACGAAGAATCATATTTACAGTTTCGTAGTTAGAAGCAGACCAGTGTCCGTTTACAGGATTATAGCTTGTCATTAAAGATACAAGGTTTTTATCCTTAACAACAATTTCAAAAGCCTTAAGATAGATTTCCCTTAAAGCCCTTTCTGAAAGTACAGAGTCACTGGAGTTTCTGCAAAGTTCCTGAGAGTTACATGCGTAATGTTTTATGGTTCCGCTTGAGCCTCCCTTCTTTAATCCCCTTATCTGCACAGCTGCCATTACTCCGGTAAGATAAGGGTCTTCACTAAAGTATTCAAAGTTGCGTCCGTTAAGTGGATTCCTGTGAATGTTAATTCCAGGGCCTAAAAGTGAATCAATCTGATACTGAACCAGTTCTTTTCCTTCTTCAACAAAAAGTTCTTCAACAAGAGCAAGGTTCCAGCTGCAGGCAAGCTGAGTTCCTATAGGCATAAGGCTTGCTTCCCTTCCTGTATCAACACGGATTCCCGAAGGGCCGTCTGCACATCCGGCAACAGGTATTTTGTAATCATGAAGCTTTTCACTTAAACCACCATAGGCAGCAGTAATACCCATTGTAACTTTTGCACTCATCATTCCTTCACCACGAACAATAGTTGCTAATTCCTTAACGTCAAGCTGTCCGATAAAGGATTCAAGTAAAACAGGATCTTTTTTTACATCATCAAAAGAAATGCCCTTGTCTCCTGTAAAAGGAATCTGTGGCGGAAGATTTTCATGAATGATTTTATTCAGGTCATTTTTGTTGAGCGGAACATCTTCATAAGAGGAACTGCCTTCCTTATTAATCATTCTCTGGAATTTTTTATAAGGTGCTCCGGCCTGCCTGCATTTGGTAACGATAACATTTTCATTTAGTTCAATGCAGTCTTTATTTCCGATATTAATTTTTTCTGCACTAAGGGAATCACTTCCTGCATAAACAAAATATTTTCCTGCTTCAAGAATCCAGCAGTAAGGAGAACCTGTAACTCCACAGTCATCATAAGAAGCAGAGTCTTTAAGGTTAAACTTTATGCATACTTCTTCACTCTGTCCGCTTTTAAGCAGGGAAGTTTTTGTAAAACCAGCAAGAACTCTTGAAGCCTTTCCCAGTTTTCCTTGTGGAGCTTCTACATAAACTTCAAGAACATCTTTTCCTGAGCACTTACCGGTGTTTGTAATTTTTGCCTTTACTGTAACATCAAGGTCAGTAATGTAAGCATCAATAATTTCACTTTTAAATTCCGTATAGCTTAAACCATAACCAAAAGGGTAGAGGATTTTATCTTTAGCAAAGGTATTAAAATATCTGTATCCGACGTATATGTCTTCCTGGTAAATATTTTCTTTTTCATTACCAAAGTTTTTTGTAGAAGGATAGTCTTCAATATTTTTAGCAATAGTATCTGTAAGTTTTCCGGAAAAGTTTTCTTTTCCAAGAAGAAGGGCTGCAGTAGAAGAACCTGCTTCCATTCCTCCCATCCATACATAAGAGGCAGCCTTTATATGACCTTTAAATGCAGAATCTTCTATAAAAGATGTATCCATTATGCCGCAGGTATTAAAAATTACGGCAACATTTTCAAAGGCAGAACAAATGTTTACAAGATTTTCGTATTCTGTATCTGACAGGTACCAGCTGCCTTTTACACTTTTTAAGTCCTTGTCTTCTCCAGCATTTCTACCTATTACATAAAGAGCCTTGCTGTTATTCTTTGCATATTCTTCAGCCAGGTCTTTTGAGACAGGCATTTCTTTCTGACTCCATGGTTCACCTGCCCACTGTCCGCCACCGTTATCAAAAGGATTTTTTTTGTGCCATTCTTCGTAAAGGTCAGCAAGCTTTCTGTCAATTTTTACACCGCTTTCATTTTCAGCTTTCAAAAGTTCATCTATTAAAATAGTAGAATAAATTACGTGGACAGAACCCCCGGAACCCATTCCGCTTTTATAAAAGTCTTTCTGACATCTTCCAAAAACACAAACACTGTCACCTCTTTTTAATGGCAGCATTTCTTCTTCATTTTTAAGAAGTACACAACCTTCTGCAGCAGACTGAAAAATCAAATTTGTAAAAGACATATAATTCCCCCATTTACAGATAAGAAAAAGTATATCACCTGAATATAATAGAAAATAGTTATCAATTCTCCGATTATGTCAGCAAATATTTGCAAAACCGAAATTTTGACACTACAATGAAAAATAGATGACTGTGAAAAATTTCGGTCAGAAGTGAAAATAATTCGTAGGTGTAAAGGATGTTATTAAAAAAAATCGGCAGTGGATTAAATAATCACCATTTCTCAAAAAGGCTTGTAATGATTTACACCTGTATTGTAATCATTCCTCTTTCCATCATATTTATAATCCTCATTGCAGTTTATAAAAATTCCTATAAGAGGGAAGTAGAAAATAACTGCCGCCAGATGGTTTTGGCAGAAGTGTCACAATTACAGCGCCGTATGGAACATTTTGACAGAATAGAAAAAATGATTAAGACAAATGCGGAACTTCTTTCTTTTCTTATGTCCCCTGATGAATATAGTGAACTTGATACAATAGATACAGTAATTTCTGCCACAGATTCCCTTGAGAAAATTCTTGCAGTTGAATCAGATTTATCTTCCTTAAGAATCTTTGCAGACAATCCTCATGTACCTGAACGCTTTCCAGTACTCTTTAATTCATCAAGAACAGATCTTGATAGCCTTGAACGCTGGGATTTCGATTATACTCCTTCCTATATTTTTTCCCAGAGATTTAAGGAACCTTCATCAGTTTGTTCAACAAGAAAACTTTATAATGGTAAACATAAAGTTGGTTTTCTTCAGATTTCAGCAGATGCAAAAAAGTTTTTTCCCTTTATGTTTGAAAAGAATTTAAAAGGAGAAAGTTTCTGCCTTCTTAAAGTAAACGAACACGGAGATTTGTCAACTTTTCAAACCGGCCAGATAAAAAATAAATGCTCCCTGGATTATCAGGCCCTCCATACAATTCAAAAAAAGTATGGAAAATTTTCTCAGGGTGACATTATAAAATTTTCTTCCAATGGCAAAAGTTATATTGGTTCTATCGGTCTTCTTCCGGAACTTAATCTGCTTATACTTCATTCAAAATATATGCCAATTTTAGAAACCCACATGATTATCATTTACATAGGTTTTGTTTTTGGTCTTGTATCAACAATGATTTTTTTCTTTACAGTTATTGCCTACATAACTACAAGAATGCTGGGAGGAGTTTATTCAATCATAGACGGAATGAAAGAAGTCCGCTCCGGCAATCTGGATGTAACTCTTGAAGTCTCTTCTAATATTGATGAAATAAGTCTTACTCAAAAAACTTTCAATACTATGGTAGAAAAAATTAAAAACCAGATTGAAATGATTAAAAACGAAGAGCACCTCATTGCAGACACAGAAATGAAGGCCATGCAGAATCAGATAAATGCTCACTTCCTCTACAACGTTTTAGAAACAATTCACATGCAGGCACTTCTTAAAGAAGACAACGAAACAGCAGAAAGCATTCTGGTTCTTGGAAAAATGATGCGTTACTGTCTTCGCTGGA
The DNA here is from genome assembly GCF_024696245.1 of Treponema sp. Lineage (GTDB taxonomy): Bacteria > Spirochaetota > Spirochaetia > Treponematales > Treponemataceae > Treponema_D. Next base: position 12,093 of record NZ_JAILGZ010000054.1, on the reverse strand, counting down.
GAATACATTCAGTAAGCCTCTCTCAGGAACTTGAATACATTAACTCCTACATAAAGATTTTGAACATAAGGAATGATTATAAAATAACCCTTGATGCAGAAATACCTGAAAAACTTCTTGAAAGGGAAATACCTAAAATGCTGGTTCAGCCTTTCATAGAAAATTCTTTTTACCACGGAATTGAACCTCTGGCAAAAGATTCAGTTATAAAAATTTATACTGAAGTAGATGTAGAAAATGACAGGCTCTTTTTATGTGTAGAAGATTTTGGCTGCGGTATGAGTCAGGAAAAACTTGAAGAAATAAAAACTTACCTTGAGGATATTAAATACGAAAGGGATTCTCAGGGCAGTATTGGCATAAAGAATATTCAGCAGCGTCTTTTCCTTTTTTACGGGGAAGATTTTAAACTGCAGATTTATTCTACCCCTGGCAAGGGAACCCTTATAAAAGTTCCCCTTCCACTTTCAGGAGATAAAGAATGATTACTATTGTTGTAGCTGATGATGAAAAATTAATCAGGGCCGGAATTAAAAAGATTCTCATTGATAACATAAGTGCAGAGCTTAATGTAATAGAAGCAAAGAACGGAAAAGAAGCCCTGGACTATGTAAATGATAATTCTGTTGATGTTCTCATTACAGATATAAAGATGCCGGTAATGGATGGAATAGAACTTATGCAGAATGTCAGGGATCTTTCTAAAAAGCCTGCCATGATTGTACTCTCAGGTTTTGATGATTTTAATTACGCAAAGGAAGCAATTTCTTCCGGAGTCCTGGCTTACATTTTAAAGCCTGTAGATTCAAAGGAACTTGTTGCAGCCGTAAACTCAGCCCTTAATTCAGCAAAAAAAATTGAACAGTCTCAGACTGAATTAAAATTAAAGTCCCTTATTATAGAAGGTGGAACCGGAGCCGTTGATGACCTTAAGAATATAAAAATGTTCAACGGTTTCTGCTGTGTTGCAGTAAAAATTTTATACTCTGCCAGTGAAGAAAAATTCTTTTCTGCTCTTGACCCAAATCTCTGCTATGTTTTAGAGCGTAAGAAAAAGTTTACAGGCCTTGTAATTCAAAAAGACTATCTTGAGAACCTTATAAATATTGTAAGGGACATGGGCTACTCAGTCGGAATCAGTACCTGCTCAGACAATGTCCTTGAACTCCGTAAGCTTTACCATCAGGCTTATTCCAGTGTCCTCCGTTCCTTCTTTGCAGAAGCAGGTCAAAATGATGTTTACACTTACGATGCCGATTCTTTAGTTTCAGATTTTTCAGAAATTGATTTACGCTACGAAAAATTTATTGCAGCCCTGGACCTTCTTTCGGAAAACGAAATCAAAAAAACAATGAACTCTCTTCTTGAACTTGATTATTCTGATACAGCTAAATGTGCAGATTCAGTTCTCTATATTCATGATAAAATTGTTTCCAGTCTCTTTAAGCGTTATCCTAAATTCCACGACAACGATACTTATCTTTACCTTAAGAGCCTGATGATAGAAAACATTGCCCAGGTAGATTCCTACGAAGAATGGAAGCGTTACATAGGAGATTATGTAATTTACCTTACCCAGCTTCTTATTAAACAGCAGGGCAAGTACCCTTACATTACAAAAGCCATTTCCTATGTAAACCGCCATTATTCAGAAAACATAACCATGGCAACCGTAGCAAATTACGTCAGCATGAATTACACCTGGTTCAGTGAAAAATTTAAGGAACAGGTAGGAACCAATTTTAACGACTACTTAAAAAAGTACCGCATGGAGCAGGCAAAGCGTCTTCTGGAGATGGGCACTTATAAAGTATACGAAGTTGCAAACAAATCCGGCTTCCGTGACGTAAAGCACTTTATGAAAACCTTCCGTGAGATGAACGGTATGTCAGCAGGTGAATGGGCAAAGATTCACAGCCGCTTTACTGACGAGTAATATCCGGCACTTTTATTCAGCCGGGTTGTCTAAGGTTGACATCACTTTGACAAAATGACATAATTTGTCAAAATAAAACAAGGGGTTTATTATGGCAAAGAAGTATGCTTTTTTATTTCCAGGACAGGGTGCTCAGGCTCCAGGTATGGTAAAAGATGTTGCTGAATCTTCAGCATCAGCAAAAAAAGTTATTGATGATGTTTCTGCAATCACAGGTGTTGATGTTGCAAAACTTATGTGGGAATCAGATGCAGAAACTTTAAGCCGTTCAGATAACAGTCAGCTTGCAATTACAACAGCATCAATTGCAATTATGGCAGCACTTAAAGACAAGGGTATTGAACCTTCTGCAGCAATGGGATTCTCTCTTGGTGAATTCCCTGCACTTTATGCAGCAGGTGTTCTTTCTTTTGAAAACGTAATTAAAGTAGTTCGCCAGCGTGGTCTTATCATGCAGAAAGTTTGCGAAGAAATTGCTGCAGCCAACGAAGGTCATGCACCAGGAATGACAGCAGTTCTCGGACTTGCTCCAGAAAAGGTAGTAGAAATTGCTTCTTCAATTAAAGATGCTTATGCTGCAAACATGAACAGCGTAAAGCAGACTGTTGTTTCAGGAACATTTGATTCCCTTGCAGCAGTAGAAAAGGCAGCTACAGAAGCTGGTGCCCGCCGCGTTGTACGCCTTAAGGTTGCAGGACCTTTCCATTCACCACTTATGCAGAAAGCTGCAGATGAATTCGGCAAGGTTCTTGAATCAGTTCAGTTTGAAGAACCAAAGATTCCTCTTTTCAGCAACGTAACCGGAAAGCAGGCAGCTAACGCAGAAGAAGTTAAAAAGTCAGCAGTACTTCACCTTACTCATTCAGTTCTCTGGACAGACGAAGAAGCAGTTCTTGCATCTATCATCAAGGCAGATTCTTCTAATGAATGGGCAGTTCTTGAACCAGGACCAGGAAAAGTTCTTTCAGGACTCTGGGGTCAGACTGAATTTGGTGCAGGTCTTGCAGCTGTACCTGTAAATACAGCAGACGGAATCGCAGCTCTCTAATATAATCTTACATAAGGAGAAAATTATGTTGCTTCAAAATAAAAAAGCTTTAGTAACAGGCTCAAGCCGCGGTATCGGCCGTGGAATCGTAGAAAAGTTCCTCAGTGAAGGAGCAGAAGTATGGGGTCTTTGTTCAAAGCCAAGTGCAGCAAAAGCAGATCTTGAAAAATTTGCAGCTGACCACAATACAGCATTCCATGAAATCTGTGCAGATGTAGGAAACGCAGAACAGCTTACTGAAGTTGTAAAGGCAGCTCTTGCAGAAGCAGGTGGATTTGATGTTCTTGTAAACAATGCCGGAATCACCCGCGACGGCCTTTCTTTCCGCATGAAGAAAGAAGACTGGGACGACGTTCTCCGCATTAACCTTACAAGTGCATTTCTTGTTTGTCAGATTATTTCCAATGACATGATCCGCAAGAGAACAGGTTCCATCATTAACATGGCATCTATTGTTGGTGTTCACGGAAACGGCGGTCAGGTTAACTATTCAGCTTCAAAGGGCGGACTTATTGCTTATTCAAAGTCCCTTGCAGCAGAAGTTGGAAGCCGTGGTGTACGTGTTAATGCAATTGCACCAGGATTCATTGCTACAGACATGACAGGTGCCCTTAAAGAAGAGCTTCAGAAGATTATGATTGACAAGACTCTTCTTAAGCGTGCAGGTACACCAGAAGACATTGCAAACACAGCACTTTATCTTGCATCAGATTTGAGCACTTACGTAACAGCTCAGGTTATTGGTGTAGACGGTGGTATGGGAGCATAAAAAAATGGCGGCTGCTTTTTACGGCTGCCACCACCTTCCATAACAAATAGAGGCGGGTTTCTTTAAGGAGACCCGCTTTTTTTATAGTAAAGTTTTATTCAGTTAAAGTTAAATCCTTACTTCAAGGTCATCAAGTATTCCTGAATAAGAAGTATTCTTAAGTTTAAAGAGCAGGGCACCTTCTTCATCAGAAGTAATTTCAATTCCTGTTTCTACCCATTTGTCATCAACCTTTACTTCAAAAGTATCTCCAAAGTTAATCTGAGTAAGGGGAGCGCCTTCTTTTGTAACCCAGAAACTTCCTGAATTAATATCAAATGTAAGAGAACCTTCAATTTTATCAGCCATAATTTTACCTCCGCATATTCCCTTGATAATATCCTTAAAATTGAATTTTGAAAACCATTTAATATTTTTCAATCCTATTGCATAAAAAATGTATTTCTTGTAATATCTTACAAAATGACACTTTTTGATATTTTGTCAATTTGAAGTTCACATTTATTAAGGAGAACAAACAGATGCGTAGAGTAGTAGTAACCGGTTTAGGCTGTATCAGCCCTGTAGGTAACACTGTAGATGAAACATGGCAGGCAATCAAAGACGGAAAAAGTGGAGTTGCTGCAATTACACATTATGATGCAACACCTTTCAAAGTAAAGTATGCCGCAGAAGTAAAGAATTTCGATGCTTCAAAATATATGGATTCAAGTGCAGCCCGCAAAATGGGACTCTTCTCAAGATATGCAGTAGCAGCTGCAAAAATGGCTCTTGAAGATTCAGATCTTCTTGGAAAAGCTGACATTCTTGAAGACACAGCAGTTTACCTTGGTGTAGGTATTGGTGGTCTTGAAGTAACAGAAAACACAATGAAAGCATACTTTGATTCAAACATGACACGTATGCCTCCAATGACAATCCCTGAACTTATCCCTAATGAAGCAGCAGGAAACATCAGTCTTGCCTTTGGTCTTCATGGAGCAACTCATACAATCGCAACAGCCTGTGCTTCTGGTACAGACGCTATCGGTGATGCACTTGATCAGATCCGCAGCGGCCGCTATGACGTAATTCTTGCAGGTGGTGCTGAATCAACACAGTGTGGTTACGGTAACCTTGGCTTTACAATGCTTCACGCCCTTTCTTCAAAATGGGTAGATGATCCTTCAAAGGCAAGCCGTCCTTTCGACAAGCAGCGTGACGGATTCATCATGGGTGAAGGTTCAACAATTCTCGTACTCGAAGAATATGAACATGCAAAAGCCCGCGGTGCAAAAATCTATGCAGAAGTTGCAGGATACGGCGGATCTACAGACGGTTATCACCTTACAGCACCTAATCCAAACGGAATCCCTGGTGCAAAGTGTATGACTATTGCTATGAAAGATGCAGGTGTAAAACCAGAAGAAGTAACATATTACAATGCTCACGGAACTTCTACACACCTTAATGATTCAGGTGAAACAAAAATGCTTCACATTGCATTCGGAGATGCTGCACCAAAGCTTCACATTTCTTCAACAAAGTCTATGACAGGTCACTGTCTCGGAAACGCAGGTTCCCTTGAAGCAATGATTTGTGTTAAGGCAATTCAGGATTCATTCATTCCTGCTACAATCAACCTTGATGAAGTAGACGTAGAAGGCGGATGTGACCTTGACTACACTCCAAACCACGGTCTTAACATGAACGTAGACGTAGCAATGAGTGCAAACTTTGGATTCGGCGGACACAATGGTTGTCTCGTATTCAAGAAAGTAAAGTAATTTATACAAAAACATAAAGAGCTTTATATAGATAAAGGCTGCCGGTAAAATCAACTGGCAGCTTTTTTACTTATTCAGCCCTGAATAAAAGGCTGCTTAAAATCAGTAAAGACTTTTATCAGTAAAAAGGTTAAAATATCAGAATAATTATCAGGAGATAAAAAAATGGAAAAATTCACAGACATTGAATCACTTTTACCTCACAGAAAACCATTCTTATTTGTAGACTCAATCGACAGCTATGATGACAACGGATGTGTTTGTACACGTAAATTTACAGAAGAAGACTTTTTCTTTAAGGGACATTTCCCTGAATACCCTGTAGTACCAGGCGTTATTCTTATTGAAACAATGGCACAGGGTGGTGGAGCTGCCTTAAGCCTTCAGAAAAAATTTAAGGAAGGAAGCCTCTTCTTCCTTGCAACTGTAAACAACGTTAAGTTTAAGCACCAGGTTCGCCCTGGAGATACAGTACGCATGGAAGTAACAAACAAGCGTGCAACACCTAACATGGTAGTTCAGAGCGGTAAAGCTTATGTTGGTGACACTCTTTGTGCCCAGGCTGAATGGATGTGTCTTGTAGGTTCAGGAGAATCTAAATAAGCACTCCCTGTCTTTATAAGAGCCTGCCCGGTATAATTCAATGACATTCATTGCAGTTTAATCCGGCAGGCTTTTCTTTTTTTAAAGAATTAAATAAGCTTTTCCAGTTTAAGTAAGTCCTGAGCACCGTCTACAAGTACTCCCCCCATTCCAATCTCCAGGGGCAGGGCCAGGTCTATGTCAAACCTGTCACCTATAGAAAGACACTCATCATAAGAAGTTTTTGTAATGCTGCAGGCCATATCCAGAACTTCCTTAGCCGGCTTTGATTTTTTACATGAATCCAGTCCCACAATATCAGTAATCAGTTTTTCAAGTCCTATAGCCTTAAGGTTGTTAAAGGCAGCATCGTGAGGATTATTAGTTACGGCAATAAGCTGGTATTTTTCTTTAAGCCTTTTTATCAGCTCAACAATTTCCTTATCTTCAGTAAGATAGTTTTCCGGTTTTAAAAGCTGGTTTCTCCATTTAATGCTTGTATCAATATCAATTCCAAAATGAGTAAAGGCATTCCCAAGACTTATTTTCTGTCCGTCATGGCTTTTCATCCATTCACTTCTAAAGTCAGCAATTTTTTTACGCCCCTGCTCATGACTCCAGCCCATTAAGTCAGACCAGTGCCTTATTTGAACATCAACCTGTTCCTTAACATATTCATCGCTGGTATATAAAGTACCGTCTATGTCAAAAATGAGGCATTTAAGATTTTCAGGAATTTTATAGATTTTCATTAAAAGGAATTATTTTCTGAATCCTGAGGTTTAAATACCTTTGCAGCCTTAAAGAGAGCAAGGGATGCCTGGGTAAAGTTTTCAAATACTTTAAGACCAGTAAAGGCAAAAACAGCACAGCCTGTAAGTTCAGCATCATGGCACTGGGCAACTTTTATCGTAAGCCCGGTAATATTTGCTTTAAGCTGATTCCATTCATCATTGGCAGCCTGACCACCTGTAATAGTCATTTCCGTTGGAAAGTCAAAACTGCTGTTAACGCAGGCTTCTTTAAGAATATCAACAGCGTTCCTTACATCCAGGGCTATCTGGGTAAGAAGATACTTGCCGTCTGTATAAGTCTGATTGCTTCCGTCTGCACTAAGACAAAGGTGAACAAGATCCTGGTGCTGGTATTCATGACCGGCTTCCCGTTCAACCTTCTTTTTAAAGGCTGAATATTTAGATCCTGATTCCTTAAAGAGAACTGCAGCATTCCACAGCCCCGGAATAACGGAAGGCATTGTGCGTATTTTATCAGAATAAACAGGAGAAGGAGTGCAAAGGTTAATACCTTCGCTGGAACCAGCCCTGTCACATAAAAGACCAGGATTTAAAGTAGCAGTTCCGGCTAAAGCAGAAACAAAATCAGGAGCACCACAAAATACCGGTGTTCCTTCAGTAAGTCCGTTTTTTTCAAAAGAAAGGAATGATTCAGCCTTGCGGGTAAGTCTTCCTGCCAGAGAACCGGTAAAGGCATACTGAGGCAGTTTTTTACATTCCTCTTCACTAAGTCCTGCCTTTAAAAGTTCTTCTTTATTCCACCAGAAGTCAATAAACCTGTTTTCCGGAATAATAGTAACCTTGCTTTCTGTTAAAAGGTAAATCATGTATTCCGTAGAAGAAAATATAGTTTCTGCTTCCTTCCATACCTCAGGCATTTTGTTTTTGAATGTAATAATACGGGGAATAAAAAGGGATTTTCCGGAATAAGAAGGGCAGTCAGCTTCTTCATTCCAGAGGAGGGTTTCTCCGGTAGATGCCGTAAGGGTAGGGCCGTTTCCGCTTATACAGATGGCACTTACCTTAAGCTCAGGATTCTCACTGAACATATCCTGGCAGGCATTTACAAAAGAAGGAAACCACTCCTTTGAAGCATACTTTGTGCTTTTAAGCAGAAACTTTTTGCGGCTGTAGGCAAGAATGCTTCCGTCCTCGGCAATTACAGCAGCTTTAAGGGATGATGTTCCGATATCAGCACAAAGTACCTGTTTCATATTAAGCCTTAGCCTCTTCTTTTTCAGAATCTTTATCAGCCGGCTTGCTTACTTTCATAAGCTTGTCGATTATTGAACGGTTATCAAGAAGTTCACCAAGAGACTGATTGTGGTGCAGGCGGGTAATAACGTTGGCAAAGAGACCAGAAACGTTAGTACTGATGTACCATTCCCTCTTAAGAAGTTCTTCGTGATAAACAGCATTTGTACCGATGATTCTGTAGAAAAGCCCCTGTTTGTAAGCTTCATCAAACTGTTCAATGGCATTTCCTGTAAAGAAAGGAAGGCTTATGGCAGCAATTACCTTAGTAGCTCCCTGTTCATGAAGGAATCCCATAGCTTTAAGGAGGGTACCACCAGTTCCAAGCATATCATCTGCAAGGAAGGCAACCTTTCCCTTAACGTCACCAAGAAGTTTTACGCTCTTAATGTTTGTATTTTTAGCATCCTGAGTTACTACAGAATAGTCTCTTTCCTTATAAATCATGGCAAGAGGCTTTTTAAGTCCTGTAGCATAGAATTTATTACGGTCAATGGCACCAGTATCAGGAGAAACAACAACCAGGTCTTCCTTAGAAAGATCGATTACTTTAGCAAGTTCCCTGATAATCTGATAAGAAGCATGAAGATTTTCACAGTGTGTGTGGCTGAATGCGTTTACAATTTCACGGCTGTGCAGGTCAAGGGTAATAATTCTCTTAACTTCCATGCTTTCATAAATATGTCCAAGAAGGGAAGCTGTAAGACCTTCACGACCCTTCTTTTTATGCTGTCTTGAATAAGGGTATACCGGTAAAACCAGTGTCATTGATTTGGCACCAGCCTGACGGATTGCATCAATTGCAACTAAAAGACCCATAACATGATCGTTAACGCTGAGCCTCATTACGTTCTTTCCGTTGTTCATGGAAATTGGCTCATGGTTTTCTACATCCTGGAAGATATAAACATCTTTACCGCGGATGCATTCCTGAAGTTCACACTTGTATTCACCATTAGCAAAGTAAGTGAATGAAGCGTTTACCTTAAAGGAAGGTGCACGATACTTGTCGGTATTGCCACGAATGCACAGATCAGGCGTAAACAGGTCATTGTAAAGATTAGACTGTTCAACCAGCTTAGCTTTGTCTAAGTCGTAGCGTTTGGAAATAACATCGTTCTTAAGAGTGTAGCGATGTTTGTACATGTGACGCAGGTGAGTGATAACTTCGTTAGCAAAAGCTTCACCACCAGGACAGGCAACGATGGCCAGATCAGTTGGATCAGAATACGGCATTATTCTTTCCCCTATAAATGAATTTTTTATGGGCTTATTCTACTGTTTATACATGCCGAATTCAAGGTTGAAAATTATTGAATTTATCTTAAATTAAAACTGGAAGCTCTTTGCAAGAACGTCTTTTTTCTGCTTTTCCATATTGGATTCCATGATGAATTTAATGAAGTAGTCCTCAAGAGTTGCCTTTGGTCCTTCAAGCTGCAGCCTTCTTCTTGCACGGGCATTGTCACGGCGGACAGTATACAGAAGGTAAAAGTCTCTGTAGTCAAGGCTGACGTCTGTTTTTACACGTTCACCAAGGTAGGCACCTACTTCATCACGGCCAATGGACTTAACACCCTGATTCCTCAGAATATCCTTAAGTTTAAGAACCTGTTCATGGGAAATACCAAAGAGAAACTCTTCCATTGCCTGAGAAACTTCCGGAGTAGAAAGCCTGTTTTTTATAAAAGAAGCCCAGTTTTCGTCTGCCTGCATGCTGACCATAATAAGTTCGCTTGTTCCCATCATGGTACCAAATGCAGGAGCAAGGCGGCGGCGGGCATTCCATACAGTCTGAAGAACGGGAGCTATGTCAGAAATAGTCTGGTCGCTTCTATGTTCCCAAAGAATTATCAAAAGGTTTGCAATCTGCCTTCTAAGTTCCAGTGAAATTGTCTTATCCTTAATCAGGTTCAGGTAAACGTCCTCTGCCATAAGGGTAAACATCATTGAAATAGTTTCGTCTGCATATTCCTTTACCTGCTTTTCATTCATGGAAGTATAGTTTCTGGCAAGTTTTTCCATTGAATAAAAAGTGTGAATCTTTGTAATAAGAAATCCCTTTCCAAGAATAGCCTTTGAAGGCATGTGAAGGGTAGTATCACCGTCTTCCTGGTAAGAAATAATGCTTTCTATAAGAGTTTCCGGTGTACGCTGGGAAGAAGTAAGGTTTGTTTTTTCCAGCAGTGAAGGGAACCTTGCTATGGATTTTGCCAGATTTTCTATATCGTCAAGTCTGCTTTGAATACGTTCAATTTTATCCGGATTGTCTTTACCCAAGGCTGCAATAAGATTTGTAATTAAATCCTGCTGATGAGGGGTAAAGATTATGATTCCATCTGGAATAGAACTGATCAGGTCTTCTTTATCAAAGAATTCATCGATGCTTACCTGTTCAAATTCCTGAAGCTCAATCCTTTCCATTTTTTTGCCCTCTTGTTTTCAAATACGAATTTTAAATCTTTATAATCTGGAAAAGGACAAACAAAAACTTTCTGTGTGACCGGAACAGTTTAGCTTTCAAAATCCCTTCCCATGCTAATTATACCGTATTTGAAAACCATTTCAATACAGAAGGCGGTTTTTACCTTTTTAAGCCCTGCAATTACCGCTTTTTTTTAGCTTTTTTTAAGGAATTTCAAGATTTACCTGCAAAATGCCGAAAATATATCCATGAGGAAGAATTTTTTACTATTACCGGCTTTTTTAATAATTTTTACCATGTTGCCCCTTTATTCTCAGAGTGATGATAATTCACAAAAGAAAATCCCCCTTTATCCGGAACTCACTCTTTCTCAGGACGATTTAATCATAGAAAAGCATTACGACGCTGCCGGTAATCAGGACGGACTTCTTCTTTACATCCGCAAAAAATCTTCAGTAGAAAGCCTTATGCTTTGTGAAACTACAAGGGATCCTGAAGGTAAACTGGATAATTTTGCCTACCGGGCCCAGTCCTGGAACTCTTATAACGGAGACGAAAAGCGCCTTCTTGACGGCAAGTTCCTTGATTCGGATTATTCCCGCTACACCCTTATTTCTTCAACACCTGTAAGTCACCCTGTCTTAGGTCAGGCTTTCTGTATATTCATTCCCCCTGTTCTGGTTTACGGCTATCCCTGGTCCAGAAACGGCACTGTAACTGTAGGAAACAATACTTTTGTAAACATACGCACTTTCTCAAAAAAATACGGAGATTACGAAGGAAACTTTCAGGACAATCCATTTATGTTTAACTTTAACATAAAGAAAAAGACCCCGGCTTCCCCATCTGTCTCCCGGACAGAACCAGAGCCGGTATCAGAACCAGAGCCTCAGCCACAGCCGGAACCTGCAGCAGAAGTTCCTGTACTTGATGAAAGCTATAATCCTGATACAGCAGAAAGTTTTACTAAAATAGCCTCTTCTTCCCGGGGAAAAGTAATCTATTCTGAAGGAACTGCAAGCCTTAAAGAAGACCTTAATTCCCTTATAGGTGAACTGGATAAATCTAAAAAAGCAGATCTTGTTTTTGCCATAGACACAACCGGCAGCATGGTAGAAGAACTTGATGTTATAAGAAAAGTATGGCTGCCTCAGTTTATAAAGTCATACCCTTCCTGGACAGACCTCAGGGTTGCCTTAATTTTATACAGGGATTTTGGTGACTCCTATCTTTACAAGAACCTGCCTGTAAAAATCTATCACTTTACCACAGACATGAAGGCTTTTTACCGCAATATTGATGGTGTTTACATAAAGGGAAATGAAGGTGGAGATATTCCGGAAGCTGTTTATGAAGCAATTTATGCAGCCCTTAAATATCTTGACTGGAGGGAAGATGCCCAGAAGAAAATCATACTTATGGGTGATGCCCCGGCCCATGAAATTCCCCGGGGACCAAAAAAAATCAGCAGGGAAATTACAGAACAACTGTCTGCAGAAAAAAATGTTTCCTGCGACTG
>NZ_JAILGZ010000133.1 GCF_024696245.1 Treponema sp. | reverse complement strand
TTTGTATAAGTCTGGAAGCTTTCACCTGGTGTGTCAGAGAAACAAGAAAGGTTGATACAGTCGTTCCAGTCTGCGCGCATTGCAAGTGGAAGTCCGTGAGGTCCCAGGTTGTTTACAATGTGGTAGAAGCTTACTGTAAGGTGATCAAGCATTGATTTTGCTTTTGACTCATCATTATCGTAAGGAACTTTTGCATCGAGAATTGACCAGTCGCCGGTTTCCTTAATATAAGCTGATACAGAAAGAATCATCCAGAGTGGGTCATCAGAGAAGTCTCCACCAATGTCTGCGTTTCCTTTCTTTGTAAGTGGCTGGTACTGATGGTAACATCCGCCGTCTTCAAGCTGAGTAGAAGCAATGTCGATAAGTCTTTCGCGAGCACGGTCTGGAATCTGGTGAACGAAACCAAGAATATCCTGATTTGAATCGCGGAATCCCATACCACGTCCGATACCGCTTTCAAAGTAGCTTGCCGAGCGAGACAGGTTGAATGTAACCATACACTGATACTGGTTCCAGATGTTTACCATGCGGTTTACCTTGTCTTCTGGTGTGTTTACATTCAAAATACCAAGAAGCTTGTCCCAGTAAGCGCGGAGCTCTTTCATACCATCGGCAAACTTTTCTGGTGAGTTGTATTTTTCAATCATAGCAAGGGCTTTTTCCTTGTTGATTGTTTTTCCGTCAGCTTCGAATTTCTTTTCAACTGGCATTTCAACATAACCAAGTACGAATACTAAAGTTTTTGATTCTCCTGCTTTCAAAGTAATTTCTTTGTAGTGAGAAGCGATTGGTGACCATCCGTCTGCAAGTGAATTGCCACATTTTCCGTCCAAAACCTGCTGTGGGTTGTGGAAACCATTGTACAAGCCAATGAATGTGTCGCGGTCTGTGTCGTATCCATCAATCTTATCGTTTACAGAATAGAAAGCGTAGTGATTGCGGCGGTCACGATATTCTGTTTTGTGGTAGATAACTGAATCTTTGATTTCTACACGACCAGTAGAGAAGTTTCTCTGGAAGTTTGTGCAGTCGTCCTGAGCATCCCAAAGACACCATTCTGCAAATGACCAGAACTTGAATGTTTTTGTAGATTTGCCTTCGTTTGTGAGTACAACCTGCTGAACTTCACCATCATAGTCCTGAGGAACAAAGAAAGTTACTTCAGCCTTCAAATCATTTTTCTTACCAGTAATGATTGTGTAGCCCATTCCGTGGCGGCATTCATAGCTATCAAGTTCAGTTTTTACAGGAGACCAGCCAGGATTCCAGATTGTTCCATTATCATTGATGTAAAAATAACGGCCGCCCATATCGATAGGAACATTGTTGTAGCGGTAGCGTGTAATGCGGCGGAGGCGAGCATCTTTGTAGAATGAGTATCCTCCGGCAGTGTTAGAAATTAATGAGAAAAAACCCTGTGTTCCGAGATAGTTAATCCATGGATATGGAGTGCGAGGTGTTTCAATAACATACTCTCGTTTGGCATCATCAAAATGTCCGAATTTCATTAAGAAATCTCCTATTTATGGTATGATTAAACGTTTTACGAAAACGTTGTAGTAATTATCAAGAGTATACAACAACACAAATGATTTTGCAATATCTCTATAAAATGTTTACTGTATCGCCTTTAAGAATTCGCCCAGAAACAAGTTCGCACTTAGGCGCGTAGTTTTCTCCCTGTTCAATGTTGGCAATCAGGTTTTCAGCAATTGTGGCACCTATTTTCTTTCCGTTCTGTTCGTAGGTGGTGAGTGGTGGAATCATCATAGAAGTAAGCATAATTCCATCGTATCCTACTATACTAATGTCTTGACCTGGATGTAAGCCTCTTGCATTTAGCTCGCGTATACCACCCAGTGCAGAGTAGTCATCAGGATAGAAAATACAGGTTGGCGCGTCTGGAAGTGATAGCAGAATATTTGTTGCTTCGGCACTTGTAAAGGGGTCGTTGTAGAGAGCTTCTGCAAAATAATCTTCTGGAATTGTTATTCCGTGAGCCTGGCAGGCTTTTTTAAATGATTCAATACGTTCCTGAGTTACAAGTGTATTTTCACCATGAATAAATGCTATTTTTTTGTGTCCTTTAGAAATTACATATTCGGTCAGTTCAGAAATTCCCACTTCGTTGTTGCTCATTACCGCTGTGTGATTTTTATCATAGAAAAAATCAAGGGAAACTGTAGGAATTTCACTCTTAATGAGTTTTTTAATTTCTGCTGAATTAAAATCGCATGAAAGAATTGCAACACCGTCAAAACCCCGGCCCTTCATGTGATTGTAATAGTCATAACCTTTTACCGGCTTTGTGCTTGTCAGTGTGATTTCGTAACCTTTTGCCTGGGCAACAGATTGGAGCCCGCTTAAAATGGTTGCAAAGTACTGGTGCTGGAAACCAGCTCCTGTTTTATCTTCAAAAATCACACCAATATCAAAGGTTCTTTTTGTTCTGAGAGTTCTGGCTGCAAGGTTAGGGTGATAGCCCATTTTTTTAGCCATATTCTGTACAAGCTTTTGAGTTTCTATACTTATTTCTGAATCGCCCTTTAATGCCTTACTTACTGTTGAAAATGAAACATTACATTCTTTTGCTATATCTTTTAGTGTGACCATGGTCTTATGATAACCCTATATCCAGATTTACGCAAACGTTTTCGTAAAAATATAATAGATAATATGAAAATTATTACTTTTATTGCTTTATTTTCTCTGTTATAATAGTTGTCACTATCATTTTGATACCTTACCTGGAGGATTGTATGAAGAAAACTCAGTCTGTAGCCTTTCGTGTAATTGGTTCCTTTGTTATTGGAATGATTATTTTTGCTATAGCATTATTTATGGTGATTGATACCAGACTTGAATCTGGTGTTGTGAACTATATGGAAGAAACTCTTGTTAATGAATCAAAGGGTGTAACTTTGATTATTGATGAGATGGGAGCTAACCTGAAAAATGCAGCTGGCTGGATGGCTGAAATTTTTTCGAAAGGTTATGAAGAAAACGGATTTAAGCCTGTTTATGTAAATGAAGTTTGTCATCAGACTATTGAATATTATAATACTGAAAATGCCGCAATTTTTGATGCCCAGGGAAAAAAGAAGACAACCACAAGTCTTGGTTCTGTAGATGCAGCTACTTATGTTTCTAAGGCTTTAAAAGGTGAAGAAACTTTTGATATTTATAAAGAAAACAAGGAAATCTTCGGAATCTGTGCAAAACCAATAAAAGTAAATGGTCAGATTGTGGGAGTTGCAGTTACAAAGCAGCAGATTTCTGGTGATGCTTTAATTAAACGTGTTACAAATATGTATAATATCGAGGCAACTTATTTTTCTGGAAATAAGCGAATTTATACTTCTTTGACGGGTATGAAGGGAACTGATATTAAAGATTCTTCTATTATTAATAGGGTAATGCAGGGTGAGGATGTTGTTTTAATCACCACTATTAATGGTACCCGCTATATTGCTGTTTACTTCCCAATTAAAGATCAGAAAGGAAATGCGCTTACTGCCTTCTTCCTTGGAGAAAGGCTTTCTGTTGTAACTGATATTGCTACTGGAATCTTCCTTCCTCTTATCAGTATTACAATTGTGCTTACTGTGGTCTTATTGCTTGTAATGATTCTTCTTGTTTACAGACTCATTATTAAGAAACTGAACTTTGTCCGCGATTCTATGGAAAATCTTGCTTCTGGAGATGCTGATTTAACTACACGTATCCCTGTAAAAGGTACCGATGAGTTTGCGGAACTTAGCAGTCATGTAAATGTATTTATTGGAATTCTTCAGGAAATTGTAAAAAAACTTGCCGAAGCCCAGAATTCTCTTGGTGAAATTGGCATGAAGCTTGGAAATAATGCGCAGGAAACTGCAAGTGCCACAACAGAAATTATGGCTAACATTGATAGTGTTCGTCGTCAGTCTGAAAGTCAGGCTGAAGCTGTTGCAGATACTTCTGATGTACTTACAAAGTCGGCAATCAGCGTGCAGGAACTGGTAGATCTTATTAATAATCAGGTTGCCGGAATAACAGAGTCTTCTGCAGCTATTGAGCAGATGCTCAGTAATATCAATTCTGTAACAAATTCTGTAAAGAAGATGGCTGATAATATTCAGGTGCTCGATACAAATGTAACTGAAAGTAGTACAAAGATTGATAACGTAACTGCAAAGGTAACAGAAATGTCTGAGCAGTCTAAGATGCTGCTTCAGGCAAACAATATGATTGCCCAGGTTGCTTCTCAGACAAACCTTCTTGCTATGAATGCTGCAATTGAAGCGGCTCATGCTGGCGAAGCCGGCAGGGGCTTCAGCGTTGTTGCAGATGAAATTCGTAAGCTTGCAGAAACCACATCTAATCAGTCTAAGCAGATTAATACAGAGTTGAAGGGTATTTCTGCTTCTATTCAGGAAGTTGTTGGCCTTTCAAAAGACTCTCAAAATTCATTTGAGTCGATTGTAACTCAATTGAATTCTACAGATACAATTATGAGGCAGATTGATAATGCCATGACAGAACAGAGTCAGGCTTCTAACCAGATTTTGCTTGCTTTGAATGATATGAAGAATCAGTCTAGCACTGTAAATGAAAAGTCTGGCGAACTTAAGCAGGGTATTGAAAATGTCCAGAATGATATGGCACAGGTTGCTCAGATTTCACAGACTATTCTTGGCAGTATGGATGAGATGACTGCCGGTTCTCAGGAAATCAGCGCTTCTACACAGAGCGTTTCTGGTCTTGCAAGTCAGACAAAAGAAAATATTGATATTATGTCTTCTCTGCTCAGTCAGTTTAAGGCTTAGGCTGTTATTTTATATATTTTTGATGCAGACTTGTTACCAGGTTGTAAATAATCGCAATATCTTTTTGTGAAAACTTGGTTAACATGTTTGCAATATTCTGTATTTCTTCCAATTCTTTTGGAATCTTAATTTCTATGGGGGTATGTTTCTTAGGAACTATGCTCCCTTCTGTTAACTCTTCCATTGTAATATCAAGCGTCTGAGCCAGTTTAAAGGCATTTTCTATATTTGGAAGAGAACCATTTGTCTTTAAATAACTGTTTATTGTATCTATTTTAATTCCTGTTTTTGCCGAAAGTTCCTTCGTCTGTATCCCGCGACTTTCCATGTAGTATTTTAGATTTTCATTAAACTTCATTAGTAAAAAAATACTAATAATAGAATC
>NZ_JAILGZ010000156.1 GCF_024696245.1 Treponema sp. | reverse complement strand
TATTGATGACTCGAGGAATTAAAGGTACTTATATTTATGTATGTAATCCTGAATTAAGAGAATATATGTCTTCACATATTGAAGTATTTTCTAATGAGGCGAAAAATCTTTTTAATTTAGGACATAATCCTGATGTAGAATTAAAAGTTGCAGCTTTTAAAGAAGAATGACGGATATAGACTTTTTCAAATATCTCTACTTCTGTTCGCCTTTTATTCCTGCAATGATTCTTTCGGCATTTTCTTTTTGCTTATAATAGTCAGGGAGTTTTGATTTGTTTTCAGGGTAACGCATATATTCTGTACTTTTTGTTTGTTCTACAAGGAGATGGGTAAAGAATTGTTCCCAGCTGAAGAATTCTTTTGAGTCTATGTAGTCTGAAGGATTTTCCAATATTTTTTTTATCTGTGCTTTGTGTAACAAGCCTGATTTTAAAATAAGCCATTCAAAGGATTCCGGAAGGCAGAGTGTGACGTTAGAAGGATTTTTTGTATTTTTATATAGTTCCATAAACCTGTTCATTTCTGAACCGAATGCGGAACCGTCAGCAATTATAAGAAGTTTTTTTTCTGGATTTGTGTTTGTAAAATCCTGTATCCATTTATTTAATTTTGATTTTGAGCCGGAAGTTTTGCATGTAATTTTGCTTCCATCAAAATAGGCGCAATAAAATTCATAACCGGATTTTGAATCTTCAACAACAACTGTATCATAGAGAAATTTTTTTCCTGCACTTTTTTTTGTGTAAATGTGATTGTCCGTAGAGGTGAATAATTTTATAAAGGTATGATTTTTTTTACCTGACGTTTTTATCTGATAGATTTCATCTACGCTGTAAGGAAGTTGAGGAAGTTGTTCTCGGTTAAAAAAGACATAGTAATTGTCTGTTTTTTTTATTGCTTTTGCAAAATCTTCGGAAAGAGCAAAATTATAACCTTCATCTATAAAAATAATGCTGTTCTTAATGCTTTTGAGATTCTGCTGCCATAAATTTGGATCTGAAAGAACGGCACAGTTTTTACTTCCGGTACAAGTCCATTTTACGCCGCTTGAAGTTCCCTGTTCATAAAATGCACGTATCATTCTATATAAGGTAGTTTTTCCTGAACCACTGTCACCGCAAACGATAGTTATGTTTCGTTTTAAATCAAACTCATATCTGGCATTTCTATTTGAAACTTCTATGTGTTGAATACCGTTCATTATTTACCTCAAAAGCCGGAAAAAGATTCAGCAACAAATTCTCTCATATTGTGAACTATATTACCTGTATTTGTTATTTTGATTTTAAAATCATCATGGCCAAAGTCCATCACATGCCGGAGGTTAATTACAAGTTTCTTTTTTAGTCCAAGTTTTAAGATCCATTTGGCACAGTTGTTTCCACAGGTTGATGCGTTAAAAACTTTTGAATTATCAAAGGCCATGAGTAATAAAGTTTTTACACCTCCGGATAAGTCAGTTGGTGTAATGGCTCCTAAATAGGGGCTTTCTATAACGTGCCCTGAAATTACTTTAGATTTATCTATGTCTTTTATAATTTCTTTTCCAAAGTCAGAGGTTATCCATTTGTCCTGAAAGGTGTTATCAAAATATAATGAGGTATTGTATATATAATTTTTGTCATCAAACATATCACCGAAAGTAACATTCAGCATTTTAGCGGATCTCCTGTAATTCAATTTTAAGGGTTTAAGGGATTTTTGCCAATGTTGAATTTATTTCCTGTTCAACACACCGACCGGCGGCCGGCGAGGACTTCCTGGTAGTCGATGTAGTTTTCCTGGAGGAGTTTTGGTGTGTCCAGTCCGTAAGGGCAGTGGGAGGAGCATTTGTTGCAGTGGATGCAGCTAGTGATGAGGGACATTTTTTTCTGCCATTCTTCGTTGAGCCAGGAGGCGCTTGGGGCACGGCGGAGCATTAAGGACATGCGGGCGCAGTTGTTGATTTCTATTTTCTGAGGGCATGGCATGCAGTAACCGCATCCACGGCAGAAGCTTCCGCAGAGTTCCTTTCTGTCTTTTTCTATGAGTTCTTTTATTTTGCCTGAGTAGTCCGGTTCTTTTTTCTGGAAGGAAATAAATTCTTCGAGTTCATTCATTCGCTGGATTCCCCAGATAGGGAGGACGTTGTCAAACTGATTGATGTAGGCATAGGCTGCTGCTGCGTTTGTAATGAGTCCGCCGGAGAGGGCCTTCATTGCAATAAAGCCCATGTTTTTTTCCTTGCACTGTTTTACAAGCTCGATTTCTTTTTCTGTGGAGAGGTAGCAGAATGGGAACTGCAGGGTTTCGTAAAGTCCGCTCTGGATTGCTTCCCGGGCTACGTTCAGTCTGTGGTTGGTGATTCCGATGTGGCGGATTTTTCCTTCAGCTTTTGCCTGGAGCATTGCTTCGTAAAGACCGGTGCCGTCTTCTGGTTTTGGGCAGAAGGCCGGGTTATGAAACTGGTATAAGTCAATGTAATCTGTTTTAAGGTTCTTAAGGGAAGTGTGGAGCTGGTCCCAGAATTCTTCTGTGGTTTTGCACATTGTTTTTGTGGCAATAAAAACTTTGTCACGGATTCCTTCAAAGGCAATGCCTAATTTTTCTTCACTGTCTGTGTAGAATCTTGCGGTGTCAAAAAAAGTCCAGCCTGCTTCGTATGCACGGCGAATGAGTTTTACTGCATCTTCTGTTGAATCTCTCTGAAGGGGAAGGCAGCCAAGTGCATTTTTAAGTGTAGAAATATTTGTAGAACCAAGAATTACATTTTTCATTTTTTTCTCCGGTCTGGAATTAGTTTAAAAAAATACCGCTATGGCTTTTAACCATAACGGTATGTATTCATTTAATTAGCGGAAGATTCCGAATGATGCAAGAAGAATTATAAAGAGTAAAACAGGGCAGCAGAATTTAATCATTACAACATAAAGTGCTTTACGTGCAAAGTGTTCTCCGTTGCGTGTGATTTCATCAACAATAGCTTTTGGTTTTACAATCCATCCGATAAGGAGACAGGTAAGGAGTCCTACAATCGGCATAAGGATGTTGTTGCTTACGTAGTCAAAGATATCAAGAATCTGTGCAACGCTTCCGTTTGGAAGTGTGTGTTCAAAGTAGAATACGTTGTATCCCAGACATACTACGATAGAAATTACAAATGCAATTGCTGACATAATGAGTACGGCCTTTTTGCGTGACCAGTGCATTTTGTCGATCATACTTGAAACTATTGCTTCAAGAATTGAAACGGCACTTGTAAGTGAAGCAAACATTACCATTACAAAGAAGATGAGTCCGATAAAGGTTCCAAACTTTCCGAGTGAAAGGAATACTTTTGGAAGGGTGATAAAGATAAGTCCTGGTCCTGCACTCATTCCCTCTGTTCCTGAGAAAGCAAATACTGCAGGGATAATCATCATTCCGGCAAGGATGGCAACACCTGTATCAAATATTTCAATCTGGTTTACTGATTTGCCAAGGTTGTTTTCTTTTTTCATGTATGAACCGTAGGCAACCATGATTCCCATAGAGATACTAAGTGAATAAAAGAGCTGTCCTAAGGCATCTACAATTACATAGAGAAGTTTAGAAAAGGTCAGTCCTTTAAAGTTAGGAATAAAATAAATTGAAGCACCTTCAAGACCAGTTCTTGTTACGCCGTTTGCATCTGTGTGCTTAAGGGTAAGGGAATAGATTGCAATAAAGACAACGATAAGGAAAAGCACTGGCATAAGAATCTTTGAGTACTTTTCAATTCCGTGTTCAACACCTTTGTAAACAATAATAAAGCATCCAAAGGCAAAGATAACTGTGTAAAGGATTGGCTGCCACTGTGATGTAATAAAGCCTGTAAAGAAGCCCTCTTCTGTAGTAACGTCACCAAGGAAGGCAAGGTAGGTAAACATGTATTTCATTACCCAGCCGCCGATTACACAGTAGTAAGGATAGATGATGAATGGAACGATAAAGGCAAAGAATCCTAAAAATCCCCATTTTGAATTAAGCTTTTTGTAAGCTGTAAGGGGGCTTTCCTGAGTCTTGCGTCCGATTGCAATTTCAGTGATGAGCATTGTAAAACCGAAAGATACTGCAAGAATTAAGTAGATGAAAAGGAAAAGACCACCACCGTCTTTTGCAGCCAGATAAGGGAAGCGCCAGATGTTTCCAAGACCTACGGCACTGCCTGCTGCTGCAAGTACAAAACCAATTGAACTTGTAAAGGCATTTCTTGGTTTAGCCATGTTTTTTTCTGAATCCATTAGATTAAACCTCTTAACTTTTTGATGTAAAGTCTACTATATAATAAACGCGGATAATTGTCTTTACTATAACTTGTCCATGTTAAAGTTTTCTATTATACTGCACATATTCTTTGGAAAGATGTCCGAGTGGTTTAAGGTACACCCTTGGAAGGGGTGCGCAGGTGAAAGCTTGCCGGGGGTTCGAATCCCCCTCTTTCCGTTTTTTCAGGTATTTCCTTTTTTGACGATGACACTGTAATCCATAAACACTATAATCGTTACAAAATCAAATCTATTCACATTTTAGAAGGTAAAAATATGTTACTGGCACAAATTTTTGCTGTGGCTATCTTCCTTGTAATGTTTTTCTTAATCATTACGGAGAGATTCCCTAAACAGTACACGACTTTGGTTTGCGGTGCTCTTACACTGCTTTTGGTCTTTGCTGTTGGCTTTGGTGTCAAGAATGGTGACTGGGCTCATGCCGGCCTGGCTGCTAAAGAGACACTGAATGTACACACAATTTTTAAGCTTGGTTTCTGGTACACTGCTGCCGGAGAAGTTGAATCAAGCGGAATTGACTGGGGAACTATAATCTTCCTTTGCGGAATGATGATTATGGTAGAAGGAATGGCTCGTGTAGGATTTTTCCGCTGGCTTTGTCTTCGTCTTGCAAAGGCAGTTCACTACAGGGTAATTCCAATTTTTATTGTATTCATGATTATGAGTGCTGTTCTTTCTATGTTCATTGATTCAATTACAGTAATTCTCTTTTTAGCTGCAGTAACTGTTGAACTTTCCATGCTTCTTAAATTTACTCCTGTGCCAATGATTCTTGCAGAAATTTTCTGTGCAAACCTGGGTGGTTCTTCTACTATGTGTGGTGATCCGCCAAACATTATCATCGGTTCAAAACTTGGTTATTCATTCATTGACTTCCTTTGCAATACTGGTCTTATTGCAGGTATAAGTCTTGTAATCGTAATTTTCTATTTTTACTTTGTAAGCAAAAAGGAACTTTCCGTAACTTCTGAAGATATTGATACTTCCAGGTTTCCTGTTCCTGAATCTGCAATTAAGGACAAGGCCGGCTTTGCAGTAAGCTGTGTAATTTTTGCCTGTGCAGTTGTGCTTCTTGTAACTCATGCAAATACACATCTTAGTGTTGCAACAATCGGTCTTGGAATTGCAATTATAACTTTGCTTACTTCGGCTAAACATATTCCGGAGCTTCTTAAAAAAGTTGACTATCAGACACTTTTGTTTTTTATAGGTTTGTTTGTTGTTGTCGGTGGTCTTGAGCAGACTGAGATTCTTAAGCTTATAGCTGCCTTTATTGAAAAAGTTTCAGGCGGAAATGCTTATCTTATGATAGCAATTATTATATGGGTAAGTGCTTTTGCTTCGGCCTTTATTGATAACATTCCATTTGCTGCAACAATGGTTCCTGTAATCAAGAGTCTTGCTGTTACTTCCGGCGTATCACTTTCTACAATGGCATGGGCTCTTTCTATGGGAACAGATATTGGTGGAAGCGGTACACCTATCGGAGCCAGCGCAAATGTTGTTGGAACTTCTGTAGCTGCTAAAGCCGGACATCCTGTTGGATGGGGCAAGTATTGTAAGACATCTGCACCTGCAACGGTTCTGGTACTGGCAATTTCTACAGCAGTAATTTTTATCCGTTATCTGTAAAACGGGGTATAATATAGTAACTGCTCTGTTGGAGGAAAAAATGAAACAGCTGATTATTTCAATAGGTCGTGAATATGGTTCAGGAGGTCATGAAATCGGTCGTAAGCTTGCAGAAAAACTTAACCTGGATTTTTATGACAGGAACCTTCTTGATGAAATTGCACATATAAAAAATTCTGATGCTGAACTTCTTAAAAAATATGATGAAGCTCCTAAGAAAAGATTTTTCAGCAGAACTGTCCGGGGCTACAGCAATTCTCCAGAAGAAAATGTAGCTGAACTTCAGTTTGCACTTTTAAAACACAAGGCTGCTGATGAAGATTCATTTGTAATTGTTGGCCGCTGTACTGATGAGATTTTTAAGGACCTGGCAAATTACATTTCTATTTTTGTTACAGCTGATGAAGACAAGAAAGTTGAGCGTGTAATGAAGTATCGTAATATGTCGGAAAAGCAGGCCCGCAAGACAATCGAGCGCCATGACAAAACCCGCCGTGCTTACCATGATCATTTCTGTAAGGCAAAGTGGGGACTGGCTTCTACTTACGATCTTTGTGTTAATTCATCTGTATTGGGAATCGATGGAACTGTAGATTTTCTTGTAAATTACATACAGAACTTCTGCAATGACAATAAATAGAATTCAGGGTATAATGCAGGAATGACAGATTTAGAAATTTACAGACTTGTAAAAAAGACTTCTATCATTCTTGCAGTTATTGCTGTTTTTGTTTTTTTGGTTGCTTCAAGAAAGATATATAAATTTTCCGTAGACAATCCAGTGCTTTATGAATTCAGGTTTGAACAGTTGAATCCTTATGAAAAGGGTGTAACAAAAGCTATGGAAAAAACCGGTGCTGTTCAGGATAAGACTTTATTCAAGAGAACTAATAAAAGTAAGAACAGCTATGATTTCTTTGATGATGTTTCCCGTAAGCATAAATAATTTTAAGCTGAATCTTAGTGAGTCAGATTGATTCTTATTGAGACAGTGCCTTTTGCTTCTTTGCAGAATGGCACTATTTTTTTTGCATAAAATTCATTATAATTGGGCAGTTATTTTTTTATTAACTGAGGTTATCATGAAAAACATTCAGAACAAATGGATTAGGGGTGCAATTCCTGCGCTTCTTCTTCATTGTAGTATCAGTACAGTATACTGCTGGTCAATTTTCAGTCAGGAAATTGCAGCCTACATTGGTTTTTCAAAAGGAGCAACTGAATGGGCGTTCAGTTTTGCAATCTTCTTTTTGGGAATGTCTGCAGCATTTCTTGGAAATCTTGTTGAAAAAAACATTCACAAGTCTTCTTTAATTGCGACAATTACTTTTGCCGCAGGTATGGCTGGTACCGGTTTCTTTATCTGGTACGGCGGAAATCATCAGCACAGTGCTCTTGCACTTGCAGGTATTTACGTAAGTTATGGCTTTATCATGGGTATTGGTCTTGGTACAGGTTATCTTTCTCCTGTAAAGACTCTCATGCTCTGGTTTAAAGATAAAAAGGGTCTGGCAACAGGTCTTGCTGTAGCAGGATTTGGTGCTGCAAAAGCTATTGCTTCTCCTATTATGCAGAAGCTTCTTTATTCAGATGTTGCAACTCAGACACAGAGGGAAGGCGGTATTTACAAGATGTTCTTTATTCTTGCAATCGCTTACTTTGTAATGATGTTTGTAGGTCATCTTCTTCTTGCTAAGCCTGCTGACTGGGTTGAACCACAGAACAAGGCTAAGGAAGAGGGAATCATTGCAACCCTTAAGCGTGAACCAATCGTAAGCTATGTTGCTATCTGGCTTATGTTCTATATTAACATCACTTGTGGTCTTGCACTTATTTCTCAGGAAAAAATGATTATTAAGTGTATCGGTCTTGCAGCATTTGCAGGTCTCTTCTCTACAATTTCTGCTGTATTCAATGCCGGTGGTCGTCTTGGATTCTCTGCATGGGCAGATCACATGAAGGACCGCAACACTGTTTACAAGCTTATCTTCATTCTTTCAATCGCATTCACTGGCGTAGTTTATTTTACAAAGGGAATTGCAAACGGTGACGGAAATACTATTCTGATTATTTTTGTACTTGCACTTATCTTCTTTGTAAACGCTGGATACGGTGGCGGATTCTCAAATATTCCAACACTTCTTTCTGACCACTACGGAATGGGTTCAATTTCTGCTATTCACGGAATTACACTTTCTGCATGGGCATTTGCAGGTCTTACAGGAAACCAGATGGCTTCTTATATTGTAAATCACACTGGAAAATTTATTGAACAGCATCACGGTGACCTTGTAGTTATGGTTAATCCTACAGGTTATCAGAATGTTCTTATTGTAACCGGTGCACTTTACATAGTAGCACTCCTTCTTTCTGTATTCCTTGTTAAACCGGTAAAGAAATAAGAATGAATTTTAAATAAGAATAAAAGGTGCCCTGGCTGGTGTTTAACTGGTCAGGGATTTTTTTTTCCCGGATGAATACTCACAAAAATTTATTAATTTTTAAATATTAACTGTGGTTAGCCAGGAAAAAAGTTAGATAACCGCAGGTGATAATTGTATCGTATGATATATATAATATATAAGTAATATAAACTTGAATTTTTATAACC
>NZ_JAILGZ010000094.1 GCF_024696245.1 Treponema sp. | reverse complement strand
ATCAATAACATTTCCCATAGTGCCAGCAAAATAATTGCCGTCTTTTAATTTTTTATAAGTACTACATTTTTCCAAATTTAAAGAAAACTGTACATCCTTATAAAAAGGAAGATTTAAATTCTTATTAGTATTTGTTAATTCCTTAAAATCATTAAATTCTTTACAAACTTTTAATTCTGAATCAGGTAAAAGACTTGTATATAAAGAAAAAAATTCAATTTCAGGATTTTCTGTATTCTCAGCACCTTTCATTAAACTTACATTATGTTTTATTAAAATAAAAGACTTTGAAACATTTTTTCCTTTTGAGTTAACTTGATATTTATCAGCAATATGATATGCAACAACTTCACCTTCTAAAGGAAGCGTTATTGGAGTATCGATATGCAAATGTATACCACTGTGCCAGAATCCACCTTTTCCAAAAGGAAACATTCCAATCATCTTAGATTCATTATTTGAATATAAATAATTTTTATCTTGCTCAAAAATTTTCAATTAATTACTCCGAAACATCCAATTCTTCTGTATAGAAAATAAAAATAATTTTTTTATTTACATTTATAGGCTTTGAAGCTAATAAAGTTTTCTCATTTGGTTGTAATATTATTTCATCATTACTATTACTTTCTTCAGTTGAAAAATTTACAATATAACTTGATTCAATATCTTCAAATGATACTTTTACTTCAACAATACCAGGTATAACATCTTCTACTTTTATAATACCATTATCATCTGTTTTACTATCTGAAGTTGAACCATCAGATTGGATTATTGCATAATCAAGATCCTTTAAGATTTCCCCATTTTGATTTTGTAAAACTGCTTCAAAAGTTGCACTAATATCCACCTCAGAAGATTCCACCTTCTTACATCTCTGCCCAGTCACCTCAAACGTAAACTTAGGCTTTTCTTCCAGCTTTTCTCCGTTCCAATGGTAGGTCCACTCAGCTTCAGCCTTGTCTCCCTCTATCTCAGCTCCTTTTTCAAATACCTGTCTTCCCTTGTCATCATAAATACGGAAAGTTACACCGCCTTCCATATCTTTTGTTTCTGCATGAAGTTTTAGAGTCTCTCCAACAAGTCCCTTGCTTGTACTTCCACCGTCCTTATTCTGCCATTCTGCTTTTGTAATTTCCGGGCGCACCAGTTTTACTTCTACACTGTTACTGCTCTTTTCAAAATTACACCATGCACAGTGAGCGCTGAACACAAACTTAGGGTCGCTGTCCTGCGGCAGTTCGCTTTTATTTGCGTGGTAACTCCATTTTGCACTTACACTTCCGCCCTTTACCGTAAGAGGGAATGATGTAATCGGAACTCCGTCTTCAGGCCCTTTTCCTTCCGGGAATACCTGCAGTGTTACCATATTGCCGTCTTCAATGTCCTGTACACTTGCCGTAAGCTCAACTTCTTTACCTTCGTCAACGCTGGTGTTGGCCCATTTTACATCACTGAACTTAGGTTCTTTCTTTTCTTTTTCTTCCTGCTCTCGTTTCCATTCTTCCGTATTTTTAGGATTAATGATTACAGGCATAGGCATACTGGCACCCGGCGCAATAACCGTACTGTTGTTCTGTGCCCCCACGTCATTACAGGTGCTTACCTGAGAACCTATAACCGCAGCTTCCTTACCGTTAATTTTTACCTTAGGACTTGTTCCGCCTGTAACGTTTCCTTCTTTCTTAGGATTATTCTGGAACTTGATTGTACCAGGCAGCTGCATATGCATAGAATCGTCATGCTTTGCAACGCTGTCTTTTGTAGCACAGGCCTTATCTTTTATCTTTACGTCTTTAGAAAGCTTATCTGCAAGTTTTCCAATAAACGGATGAGGAAGCGGCACTGTTGTTGTTCCGTTTCCGCTCGGCACAACCATAATATGAACATCAAAGCCCATTACTTTGTCATCCTGAACGGCTATCTGCTTGCCTTCTGCCGCAACACCCTTAGAACCGCTCATCTTGATGTTCTTGCCCTTTAAGGTAACGTCCTTATCAGAAGTAAGTGTAAACTTGCCCTTTTCCTTAAAGTTTGCAGGACCATCACTGTTCATAGAAAGGCTTTTTTCTGCAACAACAGTAATGTTCTTGCCCTTAAGGTTAATCTTTTTTCCGCTCAGTTCGATTCCGCCGGCAAGCTCATTAATAAGTTCAACACCCGTTTTGCTAAGAATCGCACGCATCTGGCCCTGTGCAGTTTCTACACGGATTTCTTCCTTTCCGTCTTCGTT
>NZ_JAILGZ010000153.1 GCF_024696245.1 Treponema sp. | reverse complement strand
GTCAGGCAATCGGCTTGCTTTTTAAGAATTTCGACTGAAGGAGAATGTATGGAACGGGTGTACATTTCAGGACCTATTACAGGAATAAAAGATTATAAAAGAAATTTTGCTCAGGCTGTAGAACTCTTATTTAATAAAGGGTATCAAACAATAAATCCTGCCGGAATGGAAATAAAAGATGGAACATGGGAACAGTACATGAGGGCTGATTTATCACTCATGTTACAGTGCGACAGCGTGTATATGCTGCAGGGGTGGAAGAAGTCTAAGGGCGCAACAATCGAACACGATCTTGCAGTGACACTTGGAATGAAAGTAAGTGGAGCTAAGGAATAACTTATGGCTGAGAATCCTTTATTTGTTGCGTTTTACGATTCTGAAGAAGGGCTTCATTATAAAGTAGAAGAACAAAATAATGAGAAATTTCTTCAATCTTTGAATCCAGAGGGCAGGGGAACAAAAACAGATCTAAAGGGGTTCTTTAACAGGAAACTCGAAATTGTTGGAAAGGAAAAGAATGGCTCGACAATTTTTTATATAGGGTGTGAAGAAGATCTATTTGGCAAAGTTTATTATTACAAGGATGTTTATATATTAAGTGAAGACAGAATCTATATTGTTTATGGCCACACTCATGGGCGAGATCATAATTATATAAATGGAGAGTGGCACTAAGGAGGGAACAAAGTGACATTTAATGACACACCTGAATTGTTTGAAGATTGGTATCAGGTCGTACATATCGGAATGGATTATGACGACGGACAAAAGAAAAAAATTTTAGATGCTTACGGAACGCTTCCAGATTGCAGGGCCTTTCGTGAAGCCGGCAAACTTAATAGAGAGCTCTATAATATAAGGAGATTAGAGCCTTACAACAGGGCAGACTGGAGAGGAGAAACAGAAGCCGTTAAAGCTGCTATAGATTGTGAAAGTCACAGGGCAGATGTCCAGCTTGAATATATCAGGAAAAGGAAATCTTAGATTGAATCAACACGTGTTGATTTTTGCTAGTTTTGAGTTAAAAAAATATAAAAAATTCTTTTTTTTAAGCTGTCAAAGTTTATTTGACAGCTTATTTTTTTTGACTGTAAGTCTTATGAAAGCTTACAAAGATATCTTAGCCAAATATGTAGATGATGTTCGGAATGGTCGAATAACTGCAGGAATCTACACAAAAAAATCAGTCGAACGTTTTTACCATGATTTAAACAGGGTCAAAAGGTCTGATTTTCCTTATGAGTACAGCCAGGAGAAAGCAGACCTTATGCTTTCTTTCGCAGAAGAATTAAAGCCTTCTGACCTTGGAGGCAAAACAATAGAGCTCTTACCCTGGCAGATTTATGTTTTATCTAATCTTGAAGGCTGGGTGTGGAAAGATGATCCAGAGCGCAAGCGTTACAGAATGGCTTATGTAGAAGTAAATCGCAAGAACGGAAAGACAACAGGCCTTCTTGAACCTTTGATTTTATTCAATTTCTTGAAATATGAAGCATCAGAAAGCTATATTGTTTCTTCCCGTGACGACCTTGCGGAAAAGACATTCAAGGAAATTAAAGAAATAATTACGGCTGAGCCTTCCTTAAGTGTTCTCGACTGCAAGAGTCTTGCCGTAACGTTCCCGGAACGTAAATCAAGGCTTGGTTTCTTTTGTGACGGTGGAAAAGATGCCGATGGATTCAAGCCTCGTTTCTGCTGTCTTGATGAATACCATGCTTTCGCCAGCGATAAAATGCTCATGTCAATGCAGTACGGAATGCGCAGTAAAAAAGATGCGCAAATGGTAATTGTAACTACTGCAGATGTCGAAGTTTCTTCTCCATGTTATGAACAAAACTTAAAAGCAAAGCGCATCCTGAATGGGACTCAGACTCAGGATGATTTTTTCAGTGTAATATACGCTCTTGATGAAAACGACGATTACCACAATCCTGAGAACTGGAAGAAGGCTAATCCATCTCTTGGCGCAATCATAGAGCCTTCCGTAATTCAGGCAGACATAGACGACGCAGAACTTACTCCTCACAAGATTCCAGAGCTGAAAGCAAAGACATTCGGAATATGGGGAGGCGGAGGAGAACATTCATGGCTTCCTGTCGAAGTCTGGCAGAAGAACGCAACAGTAAAGACTAACTGG
This sequence comes from Treponema sp., assembly GCF_024696245.1. Taxonomy (GTDB): domain Bacteria; phylum Spirochaetota; class Spirochaetia; order Treponematales; family Treponemataceae; genus Treponema_D. The sequence continues at coordinate 71,557 of NZ_JAILGZ010000153.1, read as the reverse complement.
GATGAGTTCAAGGGAATGGAGTGTACAGGAGGCCTTGACCTTGCGCAGGTAGACGACTTGTGCGCATTTTCACTTATGTTTAACAAAGATGATAAAAAGTTCTTCAAACACAGATTTTATATCCCGGAACAGACGTTGCATGACAGATACAGAAAAGAAAATGTTAATTTCTTTTCATGGGTGGAGCAGGGCATTATTACTGCAATACCAGGAGCAACGATAGACTGGGACTACATCATAAGGGATATTCTTGAGGACTGCAGCACATATAAGGTCCGGGGCATAGGTTTTGACCGCTGGCAGTCTAGGGATGTAATAGGCGGAATAGAAGAAGAAAGACTGGATGTGATGCTTATTGAAGTAGAACAGTCTCTAAAAAAACTTTCTCCAATATTTAAGGCGTATGAGAAGGACATTAAAGACGGCCGCGTAGTAGACAACAATCCTGTTATGCTCTGGATGATCAATAATGTAGAAGTAAAGCCTGATGCAAACGGCAACTATAAGCCAATGAAGAAGAGTAAGGCCAGCACTCAGCACATAGACGGTGTAGTAAGTTCTACAATGGCACATTCCCTTGCAGACAATCCGGACATTGCCGGCGGTATGGTAGAGATGAGTTTTGAAAGCTTAAAGAATTTACTTTAATGACTGTAGTAAAAAAATACGGGAGAACTTTAAATGAATCCTTTTGCAATATTTACAAGAAAAAAAAATAAAGAAGCTTCTGCAAGTCCATCCTTCATAAGTGACGGCATGCCTTTTATTGCTGGAAATAAGGGCGCAGACGGAACTACGTTTGCATGCCGTGACAGAATTGCAACAGAATTTGCACTGCTCAATTACAATATTTTTAAGTTGAATCCAAAAGAAAACGTAAAACGCCATGCCCTTTATGATCTTCTTGAGCAGCCGAATGAAGAAGATAATCATTTTAATTTTTTTTATCAGTCGGCAATGGATTATTTTAACGGAGGCTGTTTCTGGTATAAGGCAATACGGGAAGGCCGTGTAATATCATTGTTCCGGCTTCCTGTTGTAGAAACATCTGTAAGGCGCGGCAGTTCAGGCAGAAGGGAATTTGTTTACAGAGACAGGGTTTTTACTCCTGAACAGGTCGTTTATATTCCTTCAAGGTTTGGTTATACGACGGATTACGGAGGCAGGAGCCTTGAAAAAGTTGCCGGCAGGGTTTTTGACACAGCAGGCTCTCTTGATGAATATACCCGTCAGAGTTTTCAGAACGGCATCAACGGCAAGAGGATTGTGGTTGATATTTCGCGCCTTATGCCGTCTATTACTGACGAACAGATAAAGGAATTGAAGGACAGTTTCCAGGCTGAATATTCAGGACCGGAAAATGCAGGACGTCCGCTTTTCCAAAAGAATGGAGTTTCATATTCTGAACTTGGAAGCAGTGCAGACAACAAGGCTGCAGAACTTTCAGAAAACAGAAAGATTCAGGAACATGAAGTTGCAAAGATTTTCGGAGTTCCGGAAGGAATCCTTACTGTTTCAAAAGACACGAACATTGAAAACACGTTTACTCTTTTTGCAGAGTTTGCGATTCGTCCGCTTGCCACACAGTTTCAGGAGGCAATATCTTCTCTTCTGGATCAGGAACGTTACAGCTTTGAGTTTGATTACAAGGGAATCATGAAGACGGCTCTTGCTCAGAGAGTTGATTCTTATCAGAAGCAGATTGCAACGGGAATTCTTTCTGTAAATGAAGCCAGGGCAAAGGAAGGAATGTGTCCTGTAGAAGCCGGAGACAATGTATTTATTCCTGTAAATTACATGCCTCTTAATGATGAAACGATTAACGCTTACATGGCAAAGCAGAAAAATGAAATTGCAAACGGGACAAATCCTGCAGATCCGGACAGTCAGCACTTTGGAGGCGGGGACGATAAGCAGTGAAGGTCACGCCCCGGAACGGTAGAATTACGTTTTGACGAGAGCGAACATCCGCGGGATGAAAAAGGAAGGTTTACAAGCAAAGGTGGAAGTATAAAAGATTTAAGGAAAACATCTCAAAAAGTTCTTAAAGAGAAAACAGGCAATGCGATTAACAAAAATACAAAAATAAAGGTCAATTTAAGCGGGAAAAGTATAGATAAATTGACCAGCGGAAAAGCATTACATAAAAGTATAGCAAATGGATTTACTGCAAAAGAACATTTTAAGGCTGTTGAAAATATAAAATCTATTTATAGAAAATCAGTCTTAAAAGGTACATATCCAGATAGAGATAACAATCCGAATATAAAGGATATTAAAAGGTTTGTAACTAGCTATGAAACTTGTTTAGGGAACAAGTCTACTGCATACATAACAGTAAAATGCTACAAAAATGGATTAAATAAATTATATTCTTTAGAGCTTTTAAAATAAAAAATCTGCCCTTTCGGACAGAGTCGAACACAACCCCGAAGGTCTTACAGGTTCTCACCTTGCCATTGCTGGTTTAGGCAGTGGACGGCGTTCTTAAACGTGTCGTCCCATCGCCGCGTCTAGCCATGTGGGTTATCCGCGAGTAATTCAATTATTATTCAGAATTATTTATTTGTCAAGAATTGACTTTAAAAATAAAAAATGGCTCCAGGGGTTCCCATAGAGCCTTGGGGTGATTGTTACCTTTAGGGTACCGCTCACCATGTTTTAGGGTCGGGGGGCTTATTAAGATTTCCCCCGGCTATAACATTTCTGCTCTTTCGAGCAAGTGCGAACTCTCCGCGTGAAAACACGACTTACGCAGTTCTGATCATGCCGTTTCCGGTTTAGAAGTGCACAGGCGACAGAATCCCCTATGCTTCACATTAATTATACATCATTTCCCGCGATTGTCAATTTACAGCGGTCATTCCAGCTTCTGGAATACTTCAGGTATCCATAACTTAGGGTTCCATGAAATTTTATAATTATAGGATTTTAAGTTGTCAGAAGGTTTTATTTGTTCAGAAAAGTATGTAATATCCTGCTTTTGCCCTAAATAATGCCTCAGGTAACTATTTTCCCCGGATTTAAGGACAATTTCAATGTCACCATCTCTATCTATCTGTATATGTGCATACCCTTCGCATGAAAAGACAGTTTCTCCCAGTCGAACATTGTAGAATACAATTCGCCGGTAAGAGTTAAAATTCCCTTCATCAAATTCAAGGTTGTTCACAGTCTTGGCATATTCTGTCATGTACTGAGAAGCTTTTGCTTTTCTCTCATAGTCTAATTGCGCTTTGTCACCTTCAGACAAACACGAAAAAAACATACAAGAAAAAAGAACTGAAATAATTAAAAATATAAATTTTTTCATAATATCCTCCGCCATATACAGTCAAAAGTACTAATGACTGTATCAGCAGTAATAACTACCATCCAGACGACAGGAGAAAAAAAGAAATGAGTAAGACTCTTATGGACAGAATAGAAGCAGGACGTGAATTCCGGTCAATAAAACTGGAATGCCGGAAAAGTGAAGATGATAAAAGCTTCATTGTTGAAGGATACGCTTCAACTTTTGGAGAAGAATACAAACTGTTTAGTGGCGAATCAGCGGATTATGTGGAAGTTGTGGACAGGAATGCCTTTGCCTCTACTGACATGTCGGACGTAATCTTTCAGTACGATCATGAAGGTCGGGTATTTGCCCGCGGTTCAAACGGAACTCTGAAAGTAGAACCTGATGAGCACGGGCTTAAGGTTATAGCAGACCTTGGCGGGACAGAAGAAGGCAGAAAGCTTTATGAAGAAATTAAAGGCGGCTACACAAATAAAATGAGTTTCGGCTTTTCCGTCCGCGGTGAAACTGAATCATGGACAAAACAGGAAAACGGGCGCAGTAAATACACCCGCACGATAACAGACGTGGAAAAACTCTATGACGTTTCAGCCGTTTCACTTCCGGCAAACGACGGTACGGAGATTTCAGCCAGACGCCTTCGCGACGGAGCGAACGCAAGGCATGAAGCGGAGCGACTTCAGCAGACTGAAAAAGAAGCCATGACTGTAGAAAGTGAGAGCAGGGCAAGGAAGCTCAGCCTCATGAAGTTACATTTTTAATTTTCAGGAGTAAAACCTATGAAAGAAAAAATTGAAAAGCGTTCCGCTCTGATTAGAGAGCTGGAAGAAATGAATGCAAAGGCTGATTCAGAAAAGCGTGCATTTACGGATGAAGAGAAAAAACTCTTTGATGAAAAATCTGCAGAAGTTAGGAAACTGACTGAGGAAATCAAGTTTGAAGAACAGCGTGCTTCAACTATGAAAGAGTTTTCTGAAATCTCAAAGCCTGCAGAAGGAAAGGAAGACCGCAGTGCTGATACTGCATTCCTCAAGGTTGAAAAACGCGCCGGTGGTGTTGAACTCAGAACTGCAGATATGACAATGGCTGACGGTGGTGCTGCTATTGCCCCGGAACAGTTTGTAAACGACATCATCAGAGCTGTTGAAAAAGAAGCTCTTGTTTATCCTCGCGTCAGAAAAATCCCTGTTTCCGGGGCAGGTTCTCTCGGCCTTCCTTATGAAGCAGCAGATGCATCTGATGCTGACTGGACTGCAGAAGTTCCATCAAGTGAAATCTCTGCAGATAACACCTGGAAGTTCGGTAAGAGAAGCCTTTCTCCTGCTGACCTTACAAAACTCATCAAGGTATCAAAGAAACTCCTTGCTACAAGTGCAGTTTCCATTGATGCACTTGCAAAGGAAAAGATTTCCCAGAAGCTTATTGCAGCCTTTGAAAATGCAATTATCAACGGAACAGGCGTTGCCGCTGCAAACAGTGGTAATGTAACTCAGCCTCTTGGTCTGTTTACTGCTTCTGCTGATGGAATTTCTACTGCCCGTGATGTTGAAACAAAAACAGCCCTTACAATCAGTGCTGACGACATCATCAACATGTACATGAACCTTCGTCCAGCATACCGCAGAAAGGCAGTTTGGATCATGAATTCAGACATCCTTAAGCAGGTAATGCTCTTAAAGGACAAGAACGATCAGTATCTGTGGCATGAATCACTTCGTGTCGGAGAACCTTCTACACTTATGGGACTCCCTGTTCTTGAAAGTGAATACGCTCCTGGTGGAAGCGGAACCGGCGGAGCTCTTGCAGCAGGCGATTACGTTATGGTTCTGGGAGACCTTGACCATTATCAGTTTGCATACTGGAAGGGTATGGATATCACCGTAGCAAATGAAGTATTTGCCGGAAAGAACCAGGTAGGTTTCTACGGACATACACTTGCTGACGGTATGCCTACACTTGCAGAAGCATTCACCCGCCTTAAGATTAAGGCTGGCAGCTGATATTAGACAGCTTTACGGGGCTTGAATCCTTTTTTCAAGGGTTCAGGCTTCGTTATATTCAGGAGGAAAAATCGAATGTCAGAGAACAAGAAGAAAACAGAAAAGCCTGAAAATCTTGATTCTTTTACGGAACTTGAAGGACAGCGCCCTAAAAGTGATACGACAAAAACTGCAGAAGAAAAGAAAGAAGCCCTGGTAAAAATAAGGGCTCTTAAAACTATCCGCGGTGTTTACGGAGCTTTTGATTCTGGTAATGAATATGAAGTTCCGGAGAGTACGGCTGATATTCTCTGTAAAGACGAAAGGGCTAAAAAATGCTGATAACAAAGGCTCAGCTTGAAGCATTCACCGGACGCGTTTTTACCGAATCAGATGAATGGTCTGACCTGGTAGATATCTTTATAGGGTCCGCACAGGCTGAAATTGTTAATTACCTCGGTTTTAATCCTGAAACAGATGAGGATCTTCAGGATTATGAACTTCTGCAGATTAAAAACGTATGCCTTGAGATTGCAGCTCTTATTGCAATGGAATCAGACTGTAACCTTGGCGTGAATTCTTCAAGCGAGACTGGGGGAATTTCCCGTTCATTTCTTAATGTCGTGGATTTTTCCCGTTACCTTGCAAAACTTTCATCTTATGTAAGAAAAAGAGGGTTTTAATGGCTGAATCACAGTGGATCAGTGTAACTGCATCAGTTGAGGAAGTACAGAAAGCTCTTGCCGGAACTTCCAAAAGCCTTAATTCAATTCAGCGTCAGACTATTGCTGTAATTGCAAGGGGAACCGTTAAGGCAATAAAACAGGGAATCAAAGAATCTGTGGGGAAGAGGACCGGAGAACTTCTTAAATGTTACGGCTATAGAATAAGGCGTGACGGTTCAAGGGGTTCTGTTTATCCCCGCGGAAGTTCAGGCTCTCATATTTTCCCTAAAGCATTTATTCAGAACTACGGCCATGAAGGTCCTACTGCAAGGGCTTCTTCCTGGAAGATTTTGCCTAAGGCTTTTATCCAGAAAGGCGAGAAATACGCATCCGGTTCTGACTACATGAGGGAGCTTCAGTCTCTTGTGGATAAAAATCTAAAAAAATACTGGGGGTAAACAATGGACGGTATTTATGAAACCTTAAAAAACTTTCTGCTTAATGAAGTAAATGAGCGGATTGCTGCAGAAAGCGGACTTTCGCCCTTTGATGAAAAACACATCATTTTCGGGCTTGTAGATGTGACTAAGTATTCCGGGGCAAAGGTTCTTGTTTCGGTCCTTCCTGAACATCAGGAAATGGGAATTGGTAATGCTGATCAAACTGTAATGAGCAATGATGTTCTTATAACAATCATATGCGGAGCTGATACCTTTGATAAGGTTCAGAAAAAAGTTGTTCTTTATGCTAAAGAAGTGGAAGCTGCAATTCTTGAAGAAACGCAATGGCCGGGAACCATTGAATCTGTAAGATTTGAAAGTGCAGATTTTACTTTTGATGCCGGCAATATTTCAGGACAGCTTTCTGCTGTAGAAATAAAATTGACTGTAGATACCGTATTAGACACTGATCCTCTGGATGAGATGTTTGACTAAAAAATAAATATCAGGGAGATTAAAATGAGTGAGGAAAAACTTGTAAAAAAACATCTGTTTGCCTTGTTCCTTAAAGACAAGAAAACAGAAAAGTTTATCCGCATCCGTAAGGCAACGGAATTAAACCGTGCAATGAATCCTGTTACTGAAGAGTACGATTACATTGCAGATGAATTTCCGACTACGGAAGTTACAGGCTACAAGCCATCAGAGCCTGTTTCTGTAAAAGCATTTAAGGGCTCAGAAGATTTTGACCTTTTGTATGAAATCTACAAAAACAGGTCAATTGGAGCAGATGCTCATTATGATGTTCTTACAGTGTACTTCTTTGATGAGTATTCTGCTTCTGGTAAAACGTACTATTATGCAGAGTACGAAGATTCAACCCTTACAATTGACAGCTGGGATGTTTCCGGAACTTCTTTGTCTGCCAACATTGCCCATAATGGAACGCCAAAAAAGGGCTATGTTGAAATCGTAAACAAACAGCCGGTATTTGTAGAAGGTGACATTCCTTCTGATGCAGAAAGTACATATTTTGCATCTGTTGCAGAGTTTATTGAAGCTGCAGAACAGATTTCAACAGGCGTAAGCTATGAAGATTCTGAATCTGTAAGTCATGATGACGGGGTAACTTATGCCTATGGCGGAGTTACTTATCTTTATGACGGGGAAGGTCTTTATACCGGCACTGTTGAAAGTAACGTATGGACAAACCTTACCGCTGTTGATGTTACAACCATTGCAAAATGATAGACCTTTCTAAAAAGGTTCTTCCCGATTCCGTAAAGGTTTCGGGAAGTTCTTTTAAAATAAAGACTGATTTTCACTATTGGATCCGCTTCATTCAGATGCTGAATGAAAAAGTTTTTTATGAGGATTTTGATTTTCTTTATAAAGAAGAGGTCCCGGAAGACAGAAAATCAGGCTTTGAATCCTTAAAAGCTTTTGCGTTCCCAAAAAGGGAACTTCCACGAAGTACTGAATCAGAAAATCCGGATTTAATATCATACAGTTACACTCTTGATGCGGACCTTATATATTCTGCCTTTATGCAGCAGTACGGCATTGACCTTGTAGAATCTTCCATGCACTGGTATAAGTTTCAGGCACTTTTTAACGGACTCAGGGAATGTAAGTTTACGGACGTAATAGGTTACAGACTTTATGAAGTTAAGGGGAAAGAGACGGCTTACGACAAGCAGATGCTGAAAATGCAGAAGGCATGGGAAATTCTTCCTGAACTTACGGAAGAAGATAAAAAAAGAATCGACGACTTTAATAAATTATTTTGATTTACAGTAACTAAATACCGTAAAAGCTATAGTTTTATATAGAATCATCTGCATCTAAATCAAACGGATCGTCAGTATTAAGAATTGCAGCTTCTTCCCAGAATTTTTCATTTTCTTTTTCTTCTTCTTTGGAGATTTTCTTTTCAGGTCCTAAAGCTATAGCGACTATAATCAGAATAAAAATAATTGCCCAGAACATAATTAAACCTCCTTTTTGTATTTATTAATCCCAGTAAAAACTAATTTTTAAAATCCTCGTTAACATAACTGTAAAAATCGTCTTCATCATCAAAGACTGAGTTAGAAGAATTTTTATGATTATCTGTATATTTTTTGATAAGCCAACAGAGTATTAATAATGAAATAAACGATATTATCATAATGCCCTCCTTTAACACCTTCCTTTATATTTATTATAAGACTATATAAAAAAAGGAACAAGCAAAATGAGTAAGAATATTGGAATTAAAATAGGTGCAGATACTGAAGATGCTAAAAAAGGTATTAATGAAATAGTGTCTTCTATTAATAATTTAACGAAATCCGTTCAACGTTCTTCTGGGGTAAAACTTGCTCAGTCAATCAACGCATTGGGAGGAGCTTTTAAAGTTGTAAAGGGAGCAGTCTCTGCTGTTGCTTCTACCATAGAAGACCTTTCAAACGCAGCACTTGTTCAGCAGAGGGCAGAATTAACTCTTTCTACAGCTGTAAAGAACAATCCGTATTATGATAACTCTGCAACAGAACGGCTTAAAAACTATGCCTCTCAGCTCCAGGCAACAAGTACTATAGGAGATGAAACTCTTATTCCTTTTATGTCCCAACTGGTAAGTTACGGGCGCAGTGAAGCAGAAGTCATGGACATAATGCAGACTGCAGTCAATATGGCAGAAAGCGGAGTAATGGATTTAGGTTCTGCAGTTAAAGCGTTAAATGTAACTTTACAGGGAAACGCAGGGGAACTTTCAAGCCAAATCCCTGCATTAAAAAATCTTTCTTCTGAACAGCTTAAAGCTGGTGAGGGTGTAAAGCTTTTGAAACAGCAGTATGCGGGAGCTGCAGAAGAAATAAGTAATTCCGTAGGTGCAATTCAGAAGATGAAGAACTCCTGGGGAGACTTAAAGGAAAATATCGGGCGTGGAATTAATGCTCTTCTTAATCCTCTGGCAAAAGGTTTCGGTTATATTGTAGACGGTCTTAATACTGCAATATCTGGTTTTAAGAAGTCAGAAATTGAAGTTGAAGGAATTAAAAGAATAATTGAGTCTATTCCAGGAGTTAAGAGCGAGGGTGCCGGTACTGTTGATTATGTTGAAAAGAACAGTGCTGAACAGCTTGAAGCATATAAAAAAGCCGTTGATGAAATACAGAAGCAGTATAAAACAATAGACGTTGATCTTGCGAAAGCTCAGGCAAGAGTTAAGGATCTTACAGGAAAAAGAAATACTGCTGCAGCTGATGCAAGTGAATGGCGAACTGAAGAAACCTACGCTAAAGTTTCTGAATTAAACAGGCAACTTACCGAAGCTGAACAGGAATTAAAGCGTCTTGAAAATGTATATAGAGATTATCAGCTTGATTCTGGAGAAATCGGTAGTCCGGAACAGGGGGCACTTCATCAGGCTAAAGCTCGCTACGAAAAACATCTTCGGGAGATCCAGAAAGCTGATGAACAGGCAACATCTGACATTGAAAAGGAATATGACGAACTTATAGCAAAGACAGAAAAAGAAATTGAAAACAGACGTAAGGCCGGAGAGCCAGTTACTGCAGAAGCTGAGGCACAGGAAATCCTTAACAAGGAACAGGATTTTTATATAAAAAAACTGAATGAAGGGTATAAAGAAAACGAAAAAATTAAGGCATCAATAAAAGCCCAGACCGCAGAGCTTGAAAAACAGAAGAACATTACGAAGCAGACAGAAGCCGTTTCATCCTATGAAGCAGAAATTAATGCTGCAGAACAGAATATTGAAGCCCGCCGAAAAGCCGGAAAAGAAATAACTGCAGAGGCAGAAGCCCGTGAACTTCTCAACGTTCACACTCAGGCATATATAACCATGATTAAATCGGGAGTAAATGCAGAAAGTGAAGCCGCAAAGACAGCTGTTTCCAGGATAAAGGCTCTTTCTGAAGAAGTAGCAGGATATGACAGGCTCTCAGAAACTATGGGAAGCGTAAAGGCTGAGGCAGAAGAATACCTTAAAGCACATGAAGAAATTAAGGAACTCGGGCTGTCTGAATCCCTTGGAGAAACGATAACGGCTTTAGAGGCAGAAGCTGAAACTGTTAAAGACGACACAGAACTTTATGAACTGTACATTCAGCGTATAAAGGAATTAAAGGACCTTAAGTCAGGTGTAGAAAGTTTTGAATCAGAAGACCGTGTAAAAGATTTTAAGTCAAACTATTCTGAAGTTTCTGGCCGTCAGAAGGTTCTTAATGAACTGCATCAGCTGGAACTTGATTATGCAAACATGACGGAAGAGGATAAACTCAAGGTAAAGAAAGATTATGAATTAAAGCACCGTCAGCTTATGGCCTCTCTTGTGGAATATGACATTGCACAGGTTGCATCTTTTATTGATCAGTATGCACAGTGTATGTCACAGATAAGTTCAATGGTTCAGCAGAATGCAGAAAATGAAGCGACCGTCCGACAGGCAGAACTTGAAAAGCAGTATGCAGCCGGAGAGGTAACTGAAGAGGAGTATTACGAAAGGCAGGAACAGATTGAAAAGGAAGCAGCACAGAAAAAATATAAGATCCAGATGTGGGAATGGACGGCACAGATAGCACAGACTACGGCACAGGTAGCCCAGGCAGTCGCCAGTGCCCTTGCTCAGGGAGGACCGTATGCAGGACCGGCACTTGCTGCAATGATGGGAGCTTTAGGAGGTGTTCAGCTTGCGGCCGTAATTGGAGCAAAGCCGGTTCCTCCTTCCTTTGCAACGGGTGGTATTGTAGGCGGAAATTCCTATTACGGGGATAAGGTTCAGGCAAACGTAAACTCTGGAGAGATGATATTAAACAGAAGGCAGCAGAGGCTTCTTTTTGACATGATAGGTGCAGGAAAAGGTGGTTCAGTTCAGAACAACATTAACGTTCAGAATAATGCGGCCGGGCTTGCATCTGTTGATGTGCAGCATAGCGGCAATGACATACGCATAATTATTGACAAGACTGTAAAGGCAAGTCTTGAAGCCGGGACATACAGGCGTGAACTGATGCAGGGAAACATGTCTGCAAACGGCATAAACTATTCAAGCTAGGAGTACGGATAATGGCAGTGCAGTGGCCTGAAGGTGTAAATAAAAAGTTTTACGGACTTACGACGGGAGCTGATGAAAACTATGTAGAAGTTCAGTTTGAAAGCGGAAGAAAACGCAGGTTCAGGAAGAACTCTACAGTTCCGTGTACCCACTCTTTCAATCTTCTGCTGAAAACTAAAGAGGAAGAAAAAGCCTTCTGGCGGTGGTATAAGGAAGACCTGCAGGGGGGAGCACTTGAATTTGAGATTCCTTCAATTCTTGATCCTTCAGAAAATCAGTGCTACATGCTGGCATCCCCGCCTTCTGTTGATAAGTCCCAGTATCCTAAGGAAGCAACTCTGGAGGTGTATGAAGCATGAATTCAAGTTTCGAGAAGCTTATCAGGCGGAACGGGGAATATTCACTTCCGTATTTAATTCATATTTACGGAACTTATCTCAGTGACGGCTCTGAGCATGAAGTAAGCCTTTACCTTATCAATGACACGGAAGATCTCAGCTATGACGGCCATGTATATAAAGCATCGGCATTCACGTATAAGTCAGGAGTCTTTGAATACGGATTTTCAGGCGGCGGAACGCTGAGTATTGCAGCAGATGAAGAAAACCTTTTTGAACTCATTGATGCCGGTTCTGCCCTTACCCTTGATGTAACAGGGGTTATAGATGAAGATGGAGAAGTAACGGAATTAAGAAGTTTTTCTCATTCTTACGGGAAGGTCTCAGTTTCCCGCACTCAGCTTGATTTTACGTTTGATAAAGACGAACGCCTTTCTATGACTTTTCCGACTCTTATCTGGAGTGCCCAGAATAACCGCGGCAACTCCTGAACCTTCTTTTTGACTGTAGGAAGTATGAAATATGATGATCTTCTTACTGTTCCCTTTAAATTAAATGGACGCGATAAAGACGGAATGGACTGTTACGGGATTGTGCTTGAAATGTGCAGAAGAGCCGGAACTCCCCTTATTGATATAAATGCAGTTCACGTTGTTTCTGACACTCTGGCAGAAACGGCCGGAAAGCTTAATGTTGAACAGATTACGGAAGCTGAAGCCGTCGGCGGTGACATCGTTCAGTGTACCTATCAAAATGAAATTCACATTGGATATCTTCTCGATTCAAGGACCTGCATTCACATGACGGACAGCGGGGTGCGCATAAGCCCGACTTTTGCTTTAAGAAACAGAAAATATTTTAAGGTGGTGTAACATGGCAGAAGTATTAAGATACAGAGATTTTTCAGACAGTTTTGTAAAGGTTGTAGTTCCTGCCGGCAAAAGGATAAAGGAATGTTTTGAAGACATTAAATGGGAAAATCATAAGATATTCGTCAACGGTCATGAAGCAGGTCCGGATTACAGGATTAAGGAAAAGGATGTAGTCGTAATACGTTCCGTTCCTCATCTTACAGGTGCGGCAATTGCCGTCGGCATCCTTGCGATCGGAGCAGGAATTGCTGCAGGTGTTGCCCTGTATAAAGCCAATAAGGCTGCACAGAAAGCCGCTGCAGAAATAGAAAAGCTTAAGAAACAGACGAATGACGGCGTTACTAACATTCCGTATCTGAAAGGTGCATCCAATTCAATTGCAACGGGTAAGACCCAGCCTTACATTATCGGAACCCATCTGTTTACGCCTTATGTCCTCAACGGAGGCGGAAATTCCTATAAAGGATATTCAACAATTTCAGGAGCTTATGGAAAAAGACAGTTCTACAACGTTGTTCTTGAAGGAGGATTTAATCATCAGATCTTAAGAAAAATGTATTCTGATGACGTCCTGCTGAAATCATTCTCAGATGCTGAGCCGCAGGAAGGGCTCTATTCTTTTGCTGCAGATTCACAGTTTGCATCGGCTGATTCCGTTATAGAAATTGCCCAGGACGGAAATGCGTTTACAACAGAGGCATTCAATAAAAAAATTGTTGAACAGCAGGTTTCTGATCAGCTGAAAAAACATCCGGCTTCTTCTGCTGATGACGGTGGAGAAGATGATGATTATGAGGATCTTTACTATACGCTTGACGAAAACGCAATGGCTGCTGACGTCTGTATTCTGTTCAACGGATTAAAGCAGTATACTTCCAGCGGCAGCCTTGCAGAGCGTTCTGTAGAAGTTGTCCCTCAGTGGAGTGAAAATTATGCTCTTGATCCTGAAAATGCTGTATGGCACACATTTACCTTTGATCAGGTAAAGAGCGTAGATGCAACGTATACTACACTGAAAAGAACCCTTTATTTTGAAACAAAAGTAACGGGGGCTGCCGTTGTAGGCTCGTTTGATTATGGAAAAAAACTTCTTCTTGCAAAATATTCAACTCTTGAAGATTTTCCGGCACAGACAGAAGACATGTCCAATTATAGTTTCTCAGGAGATACAATTCCGGAAAGCGGGATAGAAACTTCTGACTGGAATGTGTCCGTATCCCGAAAAACAAGTAAAGGCACAGGGGTATATGCTGTTGTGATAACTCATACTGTAACGGTTTTGAAAACTCCTGCAACAGAAGACGTTACGGCGTCAAATACCTTTACATTCAAACTTTCACGTCAGCTCCGCTTTAATGCTCATGCAGACATTCCTTTCAGTTCTATCTATGAACAGGCTGAAGATGATGACGGCTCTGTGATATGGCAGAAAAAGTATGCCTGTCCTGTAACCATTAAACTCTCTTCTTCTACAAGAAAGCTTGCATCCGGAAGCGATGTATCAGACTGTTACGTCCAGTGGATTCAGTCAACTGTTGCGGATGAAAACAGAAGCCTTGAATCAGGTTCATGGGTAGCAGAAAAAATCATCGGATCAAGAGAAGCAGCCCTTTCTACGATTATCGGTTTAAGAATTGAAAGCACAACTTCAAATGAAGATAAACTCGGTAAGATCAGCATTGAAACAAGCGGTATTGCGCCGGTGTATGACTCTGAGAATGAAGAATGGAAAATGAATGAAGCTGAAACGGATTTTGAAAGGGAGTCAACTGCAAATCCTGCTTCCTGGCTTCTTGAAATTCTCACTTCTTCAAAACATACACCTTCACAGATTGACGTATCAGAAATTGACCTGGACAGTTTTGCAGATCTGTATAAATACTGTGAAGAAAATGCCCTGGAATATAACCGCGTCATTACAGACGGTATTGCTAAAAGTGATTTATTTGAAAATATTCTTTCTGCATGCAATGCCGTAATGTACCAGAACATCTACGGAAAAATTGCCGTTGCAATTGATTCTGTACGAGAAAACGCTTCGTTTATTCTTAATGAACAGAACTTAATAAGCTTTAAGTATGAAAAGACTCTTGCCAGAAAAACCGACGGGCTTAAAGTCAAGTATGTTGATGCAGCAGCCGGTTATGTCGAGAATTCATTCATCCAGCTTTATGACACTTCAATTGATCCGGATAACAGACCGCTTAACTCTGTTCTCCGTGACCTTCCCCTTACAGGAATAACGGATATTAAGCAGGCAAGACGTGCAGCTGTGCGCATGATGAGAAGCGAACGTCTCAGACCTAAGACTGCAAAGGCTGTAATCGGTGCTGAAGGGGTTTATTTTGTTCCTCTTGATAAAGTTTTAGTGCAGCATCCTTCACTTAAAAACGGACTTGGAAACAGTGAAGTCCGTTCGCTTATTACTGAAACTGACGAACACGGAATTACATGGATTACGGGGCTTAAGCTGTGTGATAAAATCTCTCTTGAATCAGACCGTACATACTTCATGATAGTTCAGTGCGTATCAGCTTCTTACTGTACCCAGCGTTCTTTTGAGATTGAAGGAGCTGACGGGCTGACTGATATGGTCTACTTTACATCAGCGTCAAAAATAAATGCTTCTGTAGAGACTGTCTTTCCACATGCCGGAGACATCTTAAGCTATGGAACAGACCTGCAGACCCTTACTTCTGCAATGACGGTAACGGCAATAGAACCGGCTGACAACAGAGGGTATACTCTGACTCTTGTTGATTACAATGAAAGTATTTTTGCAGAACCTGATCTTCCGGATTTTCCAGAATATGAGGGACACTTTACTACGGCCGTCAAGGTTCCTTCGTCAGTTCCTTCTGAGGTTCCGGATGATACTGTTACATATGACGTTCTTGCAAATGCAGTCAGTGAAGCCACTGCAGATGTAAAGGATGAAATTGTAGAAGAAATAGAGACGGATTCTTTTACGGCGTATGTGTATTCTGATGTTACAAGTGCAGGTTTTGCCGTAAACGATTCAAACAAAACTACTCAGGCTCAGACTGTTGAAATTCTGTGCCATGTGATTATTGCAGATGAAGAGCAGGAGTTTAATTTTGGAACTCCATCGCTTCCTGCAGGCTGGTCTTATACGACTGACTATCACACCATAAAGATAACGGTCCCGGCAGGAAGAGAAATCACTTCCGGACAGATTCAGATTCCCCTGCAGTACCGTGAAGTTATTTCCGTGGGGGAACTGGTTGATGAAAATGGTGTGGCATATACAGACGGAAACGGAAAGGGTTACAAGACTTACGAACTGGGAACTACGCTCTTAACTTATAACATGCCGTTCGGGTATACGGGAGTGAAGGGGGGACGATACCGCGGTGCGTTTAATGAATGGGACGGAAACAGAGACGGGGATGATGTAGTCAGAATTGTATTTAAAGCTGAAGATTCTGAAGCATGGTTATATTCAAATAATTTTATTCCTGGTGATTATTTTACATGGACCGGAGAAACTACTGACTTTACAGTTGATGGTTCAACACCTTATATATGGACTGCTGTAGCGAATTGTGTAGAAGGTGCTGAACTGAAAAAAAGCAGAGTTTATGTGTTCAATGGACTTCTCTCTGAATATTTATGGAGCGAAGACAGTACAGTTTCTCACAACATGACAGCCATGAACGACATCATGGACGTTATGGAAACAGAAACTGCTAAGCTTGCTGATAACAACGTAGTAGCAGAAGCGTATCTGTCTAAACTTGTCGCCAGCGATGCCTTCATAGACCGCCTCGTGGCAAAGAGTGCGTTTGTGGAAAGCCTAAAGGCAACGCAAGGTTTTTTTGATTCAATAGAATCTAAAAACGGTAAATTCACACAGGCTGAAATAACAGGAGCAATAACTGGAACCTTAAAATTATCACAAGGAATAGGTTTTCTGAATAAAATTACAGGGGCGAATTCTGATTCTTTAATATCGAAGATAGCCTCAATCATAGGAAACTGGCCATATTTAGTTAGTGGATATAAAGTTTATTTGAATGGGGTTTTGTCGATTCAAACTGAATCTCAAAAAATTTCGATTGAACCACAATATTTTATATATCTTGGGCAGGGAAAGTTTGGATGTTTTGGAATTGAAATTGCAAAAAAAACAGGTGGAACCGGGACCGCTGCAACTTACACATCAGGGGAAGCTTCTTCTGAACTTCGGCTTGCTCGTATTTATATACAAGACTCAGATTTATCAACGCTTAACCAATTAGATGAATATGATTTATTCTCAGGTTCTCATGTATATTTTACAGATAACTTGAAAGTCTTATATTATGATTTAATTATTTGAATAGAATTGGATTTTTAGATGCGGATTGTATTTGGAACTTACAGGAACAAGTTTTAATACAATTGTTTTGAACGAGTTTTCAAATGTTATGCCCTCTACTTTGCGTGAAGTTCCTTCAAGCCATATTCCGTTTTGAATATAAGTTTTTTCATCCTCATCATCTATGTAATAAACTGAAAAATATGCTTCTCCTTCAACTATTTGGAAAAAGAAATTCAAATCAAGGAAATCATATTTTTTATTTTCTACATTATCAATATTTATTACAAAATAAGAATTCTCAGAAGCAAGAGTGCATTCTGCTGTGTAATCCGTAAAAATATTTTCAATCTTTTCAGTTTGCACAAATGAAACGTAATCATATGCCTGCTGAGATATTTGCAAATTATTCACAACAGCACTGTTTGTTTCAACTTTCGGTTCATAACTTTTTATATCGTTTGTGCATGAGACAAAAAAAATTGTAAGGATTATCAGAATCACTTTATTCATATAATTATTTTAAGTCGAATTAAAAAAAAATCAAGTTTTATGTACTCTTAGCCTTAATTACGGCGAATTTCAATGTTAAAAATATTTCTTGTAAATACTTGACACTTCAAGATAAATGCATTATATTTTAATCATCAAGAGCAGAAATGCAAGGAGGTGATTAAAACGGAAAATCCAAAAATAACAGATTGGATTGTTGCAGTAGCCACTCTGATAACTGCTGTTGCAACGCTTCTAAGTGTAATACTTAGATAATCCAATCCGCAGGGCTCTCAAAGAGAGCCTTGCGTTATTCTAAATCATTTCAAGGAGAAACGCAAATGAAAAGAACTTTTTTTTATCTTGCAGCATTTATTGTTATTCTGGGAGCATTTTTTGTTATTCAAGGAGGTTTCTAAAATGCCTGGAGCAAAAAAAGAAGAAGGAAAGTCTTATTCTTCCAACTGGGGAGGAGCAAGAAACTTTAAGCCGGAAGCAGAAAAACGCTCCCGTAACATCGGCATCCGTGTAACGGAAGCGGAACTTGCGTTCCTGAAAGGAAAGGCAGAAGAACTAGGGTTAAGTTTAACTGATTTATTTTTAGAAGGTGTTAAAAAACTTTAATATCCTTGCCCGTCAGAAATGACGGGTGTTTTTTATAACGGAGCAATTTCGCGTATTTTCTTCAGCATTGAAAATGTCTGTGCAGTAACAGTATTCTGTGCAAGAAATTCCATTCCCTTGAATGTAAGGAAAACTTCTCCGATGATGATTTTAAAACGGGTATACGGTGTTTCATCAAATTCATCCGGTTCCCCTTCATCTATGACTTCTACACCTTCAATGTAACGTGCATCAGATAGCATTTTAAGAATTCTGGCAAACCTGTTTTTTGTAATTCCATATTTTTCAGCTGTTAAAACGGATGCATCAAAAAAATCTGAATCCATCTGAGAATCAATTCCTTTCAGAATCCTGTTCATTATACCGAATGTAGTTTTCATGATTATTTTATCGGTAGTTATTGTCATAAATGTTACAGTCATGACTGTAGAGGTATGGATTCAAAGACAATAACTCTTTTAAGGATTGACGGTAATCCGGAACTTACTGCAGCGAATATTCAGGATGATGATATTCTTCTGATCCAGCACGATATCGGGAATCTCAACTGTGATTATAAATTAAAAATCTCAAGTCTCATCAGTGTCATATCTGATTCTGTCGGTTCTGACATCCGGTCTGAAGTTTCACAAAGCATGTCTGATTTTCAGGATGATGTAGATACTCAGATAGAAACAGCTGTAACAGGAATCCGCAATGATATGAATGAAGCCCTGGAACAGATGCAGCAGGACTTGCCGGGATCTCTGGTTCTTACTGATTCAGATTTTGAAGAAATATTCTAGGAGATTTTAATGGAAACATATACAGGATTAAAAAGCATTCTTGCTGAGTATTCAAACAGAATGAGAGCCGACTGCTACGGTACATGTGCAACCGCATCTGCAACTGCTGAAAAAGTCGTCATTCTTAACTGCTCCCATGTAACGCTTACCGCAGGCTTTACAATGCGGGTAAAGTTTACGTATGAAAACACTGCATCTTCTCCGACTGTTACTTTACAGACATCAGACGGAACTACAGTTTCAAGCGGAGTGTACATTAGAGAGTATGGAACAACGGCTGTCGGTTCCGGGGCATGGCTTGCAGGAGAATTCGTTACCTTAATCTATGACGGTACAGAATGGTTCGTGGATAATGCTAAGGATTCAACACTTTCTTCTTCCCGAACAAATGCACTGCAGAACAAAGTTATTACGGCAAATATTAACGGAACGCTCAATTCTCAAGGCTCTTCATATTTTGATACGGAAGCAAATGCAATTTATTTTATTTTAGATTATACAAATACAACTTCAGGAAGTTCCATTTATCTAATGAGTAAAAATGCAAGTCCGGTTTCTTCTGGAACTGTATATTTTTTTAACCCGAGTAGTTCTTCCAAAACTCTTGCAGCAGGAACATATACCGTATACTGCAACGGAGAATCACAGAGGACTATAACTCTTTCTTCATCCGTAACGATTGCAGCACGGACAAGATATTCAATGACTGCAACTGCAATTACATCTGCAGGAACAGTTACACATCCTTATGCCTTTACGGCTGCACAGTCAGGCTTTAAATTGATGCCCGGATCTGTTGTAAAG
Organism: Treponema sp.; assembly: GCF_024696245.1. Taxonomy (GTDB): domain Bacteria; phylum Spirochaetota; class Spirochaetia; order Treponematales; family Treponemataceae; genus Treponema_D. The sequence goes on along the minus strand of NZ_JAILGZ010000153.1, from coordinate 51,877 downwards.
ATTACTTTTACACATGCCTGCTATGCTTATGCTAATTCAACCAGCACTTCCTATACTCCGACTCTCAACGTTAATGGAACGGGAGCAAAGAAAATATATTCTGCTAAAAATGGCAAGATTTCTGCAATTGCACCAAAGAAAGTAAACGGGGTTTTAATGTACTGGCAGCCTTATACAACTTTAGAATTGATATACACGGGCTCATACTGGCTTATCATGGGAAATCCTGTTCTGATCAGCTACAATTCCGAAGCAATAAGTTATGCAGTTTATGCGGACGGCAAAATCGAACAATGGATAAGACAAAGCTGTAGCTGGACATCAGGTGCCACTATTACCTATCCGATTACTTACAGTTACGTCCCTGCAGTGCTTGGTAGCGATTCTGATACGTCCACAAGTAGCTATTCCGGCACTGTAAAGATTTACAACAAAACAACTTCAAGCTTCAAAATTTCTGATAACCACTCAAGCGAAATCCGCAATGCAGAAGTTGCCTTTTATTGTGTGGGCTATTAATAACCCATTGTTTCCCAGTTCATCGAGTACGTTTGCTTTTTAATAATTGTTGTTAAGCTTGTCCCGTTTATGCGGTACGCATTGCTATACCACATAGAATCGTTAGTGTTGATATTCGGTGAGGAAACTACTTGCAATGCAGTATTATAAGCAATGGGTAATGTGTAAGTTTCAACTGTGTTTGTTCCCCATTGCTTAATAAAGCCGTCCATCAATATCCGCTAACAATGTATTCGCAACCAAAAGTTGCTGACGAATTAGCAAAGACGGTGAACCCATTTTCAGAAAGAGCTGTTACTTGAAACATAGTTCTACTGCCTGAATCAAGAGAACTTGTTCTTAAACTAGAAGCAAGATGAGGTGTATTTGAATATGTAATTGGGAAAGTTACTGAAACTAAAGTAGAAGTATTTGTTCCAATTTGAATATATCCGTTGTGTTCGATTTTGCCGTCCATCAATAACCAATATATCTAGCAGAATATAAACCACTCGCAGTAGAGCCATTGCCTTGGTGATGTATTTTAATAGAATCGTTGTATTTTTCGTAAATGTTGTAACAAGAAAATGTGGCAGTGTTTATGTTCTGAATATTCACGAAATAATCTGTATTGCTGAATGAAATAGGAAAAGTATATGTTACAGTTTTATTATCTCCTATCGTTGAAGTTTCATTTTTCCACTGTTCAATTCTTCCGTCCGAATGATTCTAATAACCATAAGACTGCCAATAAAAACCCTCCGTAGAAGTCGCTTTGTAGTATTCTCCATAAGTAGCGGTGAAACTTGATGTACCGCCATCATAAACTGCAATGTATCCAGCTTTAGTTGTATCTGTGGATGTTGTTATCGGTGTGACATAAATACTGTTAGCAGAAGCGTAAACAATAGGTAAAGTAATCTCTACACTTCTGTTTGAAGTATACAAAGAAGTATCTTTTCCCCATTGATGAATTCTACCGTCCCTCTGTTCAAAGTAATTTCTGCCGCCGGATAAAAGTGTTAAGTGTGGTCCATTGCACATGCAGTTCCTTAGCAATCGACAGCTTACTTCTTCCCTCAAGGAGCCACTGTTTTATTTTTCGCTTATACGGTGTCAGCTTGTACCTTGTCGGTCTCTGTCCCGGCAGGCGACCTATCTGCTTTCCTTCTTTTCTTGCCCTTGCAAGGCCCATTTTTGTGCGCTCAGACAGGAGCTGTCTTTCTATTTCTGCACTGAGTCCAAAAGCAAAGATTAGCACTTTGGATACGATTGTATCATCACACTCAAAGCCCTCTTTTATTGCCTTTACCTTTACACCCTTATCGATAAAAGTCTGCAAGATGTTCATTATCATAATCAGAGACCTGCCAAGACGTGACAATTCTGTAACAATTACAACATCATCTGCCTTTACTTCTGCCAGAAGTTTTCCCAGCTTTCTTTTTTCCGGTTTTTTAGTACCTGATACTGTTTCATCCACCCATTGTATGTGATGCAGCCGCTTTCTCTTGCAATATTCGCGTATTACAAGTTTTTGATTTTTTGATGTTTGCGTGTCCGTAGACACTCTTATGTAGCCGTAAATCATTTGTATTTATTATTTTGAAATTATTTTTTTTAAATCATACCGATTTTGACTGTAAAAGAAAATAATACAAAGGAAATAAATGAATGAGCGCAGAATTCTTGAAGGACCTTATAGGAACTATCGTGTATATACTTCCTGTCTTAGTCTTAGTGTGGAAGGGGGCAAAATTGACGGCACGTCTTGAACACCTGGAGCAGAACGTAAAGGAGAAAACAGATAAGTTCTGCCGGGACCATGCACTCATGCAGGAGAAGATAGAACAGGAACGGATCGCAACAGATTCGAGTATTACTGCGATTATGGCAACCCTTACAGAGATACAAAAATCGCTCGTAAGGGTTGAAACAAAGCTGGATGTGGAGGAAAAAAAATGAAAGTCCAAAGTTTGTGTAAACAATTAGGTGCAACAGCCTGCCTTGCTTTTTGTTACGGGCGCGCCGCTACAGAAGGTTACGGAGGTTCCGAAAAAGAAAGAGACTTATTCCTTATTAAAAGAATTGTTCAGGCTGAGGATGTATTCTTGGTGGATAAAGAATTTCATGTGCTTGATGCTGACAAATTAATCCATTTTATAAATCCTCTTGTTGCAGCAAGAGTAACAAAAAAAATAATTACGTCTCTTGATGACATAAAAGAATATGAATTTGTGGCTGTTAATTTCCGCTATGGAAAAAACAATCATTGGGTTCTTGTTCATTATGGAAAGATCTATTTCAACTCCCTTGACTACTCTCAGAGTGTCGCTCTTGGCACTCCAGTAGAGGCAAGAATCATTTATATTAAAGAGGCTGCCTGAAATGAAAGCAAAAAAACTTTCCCTTGTTGCAATGATCGGAGCTACTGTCTGGATTGCAGTACTTACAATCTTAAAATCTTGCAAAATTATTGATATTACAATTAAGGACATTGTGGAGTCTGCAGCCGCAATGGTTGCAATATGGTGCCCGACTTATGTGTCACTCTGGCTTGATAAAATCAAGCTTATTAGATTCGGAGATAATGGAGATGTGGAAAAATGTTAAAGCGTTTATTGCTGGCATTGTTGCTGGCGTTCTGTCTGTCCTTGGATTTATCCTCGGAAGAAAAATATTTTGTAACAGAAGGACAACTTCTGGAAATGGAGAATCTCTTAGCACAGCAGAGACAGAAGCTGAAAGAACAGCTGAATGTAATAGAGCAGCAGGAGACATCAATCAGGAACTTACAGAGCTCACTGAAAGAAACGCAGATATACTTGAAAGAATCAGAGAACAAAAACTTTCAAAATAAAGTTCTGTTTGGGATTGGTGGGTTCTTAGTTGGTGCAGGTGCAGGAGTTCTTCTTGCCTATTTTTCTAACTGAGGAATTTGACATAAATCAAAAGCCTTTTTATAATTACGTTTAATCGCTTCAATTGTGAAAATTTTGGAATCCTTCTAAGCAGAGGGTCGCCTGTTCGAGCCAGGCAAGTGTCATAGAGAACACCTTGAGTCATTGATTCAGGGTGTTTTTTTATGCCTCTATCTCTGAAAGTTCAGGGAGATTCCAGATGGTGAAGGGAAAAATGTCTTATTGAGTTTAATTCCTATTCCCTTTATACTTTTGATTCTGAAAAAACATGGAGTATTATGATGAATGAAGTAACACGTGTTTTCCTTAAAGCAAAGGAAGAAGTAGAAATTTCTCAGGGGTTTCCCTGGGTTTATGATAATGAAATTAACTCAGTAAAATATTTTGATTTTGATGCCAGGGCTGTTAAAACCTCGTCATTAAAGGACTGTAAGGTAAAGGATGGTAGTGTTGTAGAGGTATATGCCTCGGCCGGTGGATTTTTAGGTTCAGGAGTTATTAACCGCACATCTAAAATTACTGTACGCATGATTGGCGGTGACCATGCAGATAAAATAATGGAAAATCCAGCAGAATACTGGAAGAAAAAGGTTCTGGATGCCCTTAATATCCGCAGGATTAATTTTGATGAAAGCGACAGCTACAGGCTTATTTTTGGTGAAGCAGATTTAATTCCGGGACTTATAGTTGAGCGCTTTTATACAGAAGGAAAAGTTTACCTTGTAGTACAGTTTCTTGCCCTTGCATGTGAAGTGTTTAGAAAAGAATTGCTTGATGCCCTTGAAGAAGGGGTAAAACCATATGCGATTTACGAAAGAAGTGATGCTTCCATCCGCCAGAAAGAAGGTCTTGAAGAAAAAGCAGGCTGGATAGGAAGGGCTGGCAGTGAAGTTATTAAGATTCAGGAAAACGGAATCTTCCTTGAAGTTGATATTGCCAGAGGACAAAAAACAGGTTATTTCCTTGATCAGAAATTCAATCGTAGGGAGGCTGCCCGTTACTGTAAGGGAAAGAAAGTCCTTGATACCTTTACCCACACAGGAGCTTTTGGTCTTAATGCCTTTAAGGCCGGTGCAAGGGAAGTTACCAGTGTTGACATTTCCCAGGAAGCTGTTGATATGGTTAACCGTAATATTACTCTTAATGATGCCGGTAAAAAAATGAAAGCTGTATGTGCAGATGTATTTGACCTGCTTAAAGAGTATGAAGCTTCCGGCGAGAAATTTGATGTAATCATTCTTGATCCTCCTGCCTTTACTAAGAGTGCAAAACTTATTCAGAAAGCTTACGGTGGATATAAAGAAATTAACCTCAGGGCCATGAGGCTTTTGAATGAAGGTGGAATTTTAATTACCTGTTCCTGTTCTCATTATTTTGATGAAAATAATTTTTACAACATGGTAATGCATGCTGCGAAAGACAGTCATAAGAAAGTTCAGATTTTACAGAAAAGAGGGGCTGCTCCAGATCATCCTGTTCTTGCAGGCTATCCTAAAAGCGAATACCTTAAGTGTGCCATATGCAGGGTTCTGTAAACTGTGTTGTCCTTCTTGGACCAACTGCCGTAGGAAAAACTTCTCTTGCCGTAAAACTGGCGGATTATTTTAACTGGGAAATTATTTCTGCAGATTGCCGTCAGGTTTATAAAGGGCTTGATTTAGGAAGCGGAAAGGATCTTTCTGAATATTCAATTGTAAAAAAAGATTGTCAGGGCAGGGACTATAAAAAAGAAATCCCTTATCATCTTATAGATGTAACGACTCTGGACAGCGAATACAATGTATTTAATTTTCAGAGGGATTTTTATAATCTTTTCCGTAAGCTTAATTCAGAAAAAAAAATGGCCTTTGTCTGCGGTGGAACCGGTATGTATGTGGATTCCATAATAAGGGGCTATGATTTTGTTCCTGTAGAAGAAAATAAGGAATTAAGGGCAGAACTTGAAAAAAAATCAATTGAAGAACTGGGACAGATTCTTCTTTCTTTAAAACCTGATCTGCATAATAAAAGTGATCTTTTAATAAGGGAAAGAATTGTAAGGGCTATTGAAATAGAAACTTTTATGAGAAGCCCTGAATGTGCTGAGCTTAGAAAAGAATTACCTGCCAGACCTGACCTTAATATCTTAGTTATTGGAACAAGTCTTGAACGTCCTGTAATGAGGCAGAATATTAAAATCCGCCTTCAGCAGCGTATGGACTCCGGTATGATTGATGAAGTTCAAGGTCTGCACCAGAAGGGTTACTCCTGGGAACGTCTTGATAAGTTAGGTCTTGAATACCGCTATATAAGTGATTATTTACAGGGTAAAATATCTTCAGTAGAAGAAATGACTGAAAGCCTTTACCATGCTATCTGTCAGTTTGCAAAAAGACAGGAGACCTGGTTCAGGGGAATGGAAAAGAAGGGCGTTACCATAAACTGGCTCCCGAAAGACCCTGATAAAGAAATCAGGTTTGGTAAGGCCCTTGAAATCCTTGGCAAAGCAGGAATATCCTGATTTTTGCTTATGCTCCCAGGGCTACTTCTTCAGGATTGGCTATTTTTTCAATATAGCCGGTCCTGAGGCAGCTTTCAAATAAAGCTTTGGAAATAAAATCATTTGTAATTTCATTATAGCCGTCTTTGTCACGTACAATACGTACTGCGTAGCCTTCTTCAGTTTCACGAATAATTGTCATGTAGTCAGTTGATTTGCCGATGCTCTTTAATGTGTAATTTTCCATTTGCATACTCCTTAAAACATGTTACTTTAATTGTCGGAGAATAAAAAAAATTGTTTAGACATTTATTTTTTGACGCTCATTTTCATCTTATTCCTTCTCTTGAAGCAGGACCTGTTAATCTGCCGGAAAATTATATTTATTCAGGAATGACCTGTGCCCATAGCAGGGATGAGTTTATCCTTCAACATGAAAAGGCAGAAAAACTCTCTTCTCCTTCATTTAAAATATATGAGGCTTTTGGCCTTCATCCCCAGAATCCTCTTTCTGTAAATCTGGGTTTTCTTGAGGAACTTCTTGCTGCAAATCAAATAAGGGCAGTGGGAGAGTGCGGTTTTGATTTTTATTCGGAAGAATACCGGAGGACAGAAAGGGAACAGCATTCTTCTTTTTCTTCCTGTCTTGAACTGGCCGTTAAATATCAACGTCCTATGGTGATTCATGACAGAAAGGCTTTAGAGGCTCTTTTTTATTATAAAAAGCTGCTGGCAAAATTACCTTCCTGTATTTTTCATGGTTTTGCTTTTGGAATAAATGAAGCTTTGTCCCTGATAAATAACGGGATAAATGCTTATTTTTCTTTTGGAAAAAATCTTTTAAGGGGCAGTCGTAAAAATGCAGAATGCCTTTTACAGCTGGATAAAAAAAGGATTCTCCTTGAGACAGATGCCCCTTTTATGACATTAAAAAAGCAGGCTTTTACTCCTGTCACTGATATAAGTGAAGTTTATAAAAAGGCTGGTGAGATTTTAGAGCTTAAGGAAGAAGAACTTTGCTGTCTTATAAAAAATAATTTTAATCAGGCCTATTTTTTAAGTACATCAACAACATGAGATGATGCACCTAAAAGTTCCGGCCGGAGACAGTTTTTTTTCTGATATTCAATAAAGGTATGGAAGGTTTTGTCATCCATGGCATTCAGTTCTTTTCTCATAAAATCTGAAGGTCCGTCTGGAGAAAAAATCATCAGCCTTTCAAGTTCTGCCTGCCGGTAAAGTTTTTCTATCTGGGAAAGGGAAACATAACTGTAAAGTTCATTTTCATCATCCCGGCATACAAAGTCAGAAGAAATACTGCCTTTTTCCATACATTCAATTATATTTGCCTGAATAAAACCATAAGTCAGTACGGCGTATTCATTAAGAAGATGGGCGCATAATATGATGCCGCCTTTTTTTGTGATTCTTTTTGCTTCTAAAAGTGCTTTAAGCTTTTCTTCTCCGTGAAGATGGTAAAGGGGACCAAACATCAGGGTTACATCAAATTTTTCGTCTTCCAGAAAAGATAGATTTCTTGCATCTCCCTGCCAGCATTTAACTTTTTCATGCTTTGCCAGAATCTTGTCCAGATTGCGCTTAACAAGTTCAACTGCCGTTACATCATAGCCCTGACGGCTTAATTCTATGCTGTATCTTCCTGTTCCTGCTCCAATATCTGCAATCCGGGGATTAATGCCTTCCTTTTTTAGTAAAGAAAGAAGCTGATTGAGATTGTGCATGGTAACCTGAAATTCAACCTGACCATGACGGGTTGTAAGCCTGTGGTCTTCGTTAAATTTGTTGTAGTATTTTTCAAGTGAGGTCATCGGAGTTACCTTGTTACTGTAATTTTTTTACTGCAGCCTTTAATGCTTCTACAGTTTCTTTATGGCAGTTTATAAAAAGGCTGTTAAGTTCTTCTGTGGAGCCTTCTTTCTTTTTGCGGAGAATATCTTCGAGATCCTGTCCGATGGAACTTAATTTTTTTGCTGCCAGCTGCCTTGCTGCTCCCTTATAATAGTGGACATAAGAGGCTGCTTTAAGGCTGTCTTCTTTTTCCAGGGAAATAAGTTTTTCCATTGATGGTGGATTGTCGTCAATAAAAGCCCTGGCAAGTTCAATAAAAAACTCTGCCTCTCCACCTGCGTATTCAAGTCCTGCATCTATATCAAGTATTTCCATCATGATACAAGTGTAGTACAAGACTGGAAAAGTTGCTATAATTATTTTTATGCAAAAACTAAGACTTTATGTTGTTATAAACATGGCTTTAAGCTGTGTTTTTTCTTTACTTTGTTTTCCTTTACATGCTGATGTTTCCCTGACTGCTCTTCCTTTGTCACTTCTTTTTACAGGTTTACTTTATATTTTTTCATATAAAAAGCTTATTAAGGATTGTAATCCTGCCATGATAAATGTGGTAAGAAGGTTTTTTCAGTACCAGCCTTTTGTTTTTATTACTGCATTTGTACTTTTAAGGGCAGGAAATCATGCTGTTCCTTTAGTTCAGGATTACCTTTCTGCTATTGTATGGACAGCCCTTACAGTTCTTTCTTTTATGGTACTTTTTTTGATTTCAGATAAAAGGGTATGGAAGTTAGATTCATCCTGGGCCCAGTATCATGAAGAACATCCGGATGTAAAACCTGCAGGAATAAGGCGTATTGGTTTTGAGATTCTTGAATGGATTGATGCCCTTATTCAGGCTGTATTTACAATTGTCCTTATTAATATATTTCTCTTTCAGTTATATGAAATACCTTCAGAAAGTATGGTTCCGGCTTTTCTTGTAAAGGACAGGGTTATAGTTTTTAAAACTCTTGCTGGTCCAAAATTTCCTTTAAGCAGGGCAGGGCTTCCTCATATTGAAAGTTATGACAGGGGAGATATTGTTGTTTTCAGAAATCCCCATTATTCAGACGACCGTAAAAGTGAAGTTAAGACATTTTTGAGCCAGTTTGTGTATATGTGCACCCTTACCCTGGTAAATATTAATACTGATGAAAACGGAGACCTGAAGGCTGATCCTCTGGTAAAAAGAGTTACAGGGATTCCTGGTGAACAGCTTATGCTGGTTGATGGTGAACTTTATACAAGAAAAAAGGGCGAAAGCTTTAAAGCTTCAGGGGATTCTTCCTATGCCTGCTGGAATGTAACAGCAGACAAGTCTCTTTATAATATAAATAGCGGTAAATTAAAAATAGAAAAGTTTCCTGTTTCGGGAATTACTAAAAATGACCTTGCAACTTCAGGTATAAGTCTTTCTGATGCCGTAGAAATAGAGAATTCCCTTATGCTTATGACTGAAGAAGTTGAGTCAATGAGGAAAAAGCTTGATCTGGAAAGTGCCGCCCTTGAATGTATGAGCCTTTCCCGTCAGTTTGCTCAGCATGCAAAGGGAGGGGATACAGATAAGGATATAAAAGACCTTATTCCTTCTGAAGAGCTTTTGATTAATACTTTCTTTGATAATTCAAGTTTATCCAGCCTTGTAATAAAACTAAGGCAGATAGAAGGGGGCAGTGCCTGGTTTGATGAATATATGAACAACTGGCATAAAGACCTTACTTCCCTTCATACATATAAGGAAACTGATGAGGAAGGGAATCTTATTCTTGAGGGACCTTCTTTAATTGGCGAAAACCTTTATACAGATTCTCTTCTTCGCCTTAATGTTATGGTTAAACTTACTACAGGAAGAATAATGCTTGCCCGCCTTGACGGTAATGTAAGTGTCCTTACGGAAAATATGAGGGTTCTGGAGAAGCTTTGTAATTATATAGTAAGGATGGATCAGAGAAATATGGGGCTTTTCCCGGCTGATGATAGGGAAGGTCATCATTCCTATATACCGGAAAACTGTTATTTTATGATGGGTGATAACAGATACAATTCCCTTGATATGAGGCACAGTTATGAAATTACAGAAAAAGCCCTTACTGAATATGATGATTATTCCATCCGCTATTGTTCAAACCTCAGTCCTCAGTATGTAAGCCGTAATAAGATTCTTGGAAAAGCAAGTTTCAGGTTCTGGCCTCTGAACAGAATAGGCTTTCCTGGAAAATCCCTGCGGAAATAAATAATTTATAAAGGTTGAAAATAATTCTTTAGATAATAAACAGGCCCCTGAAAGTAAACAAACTTTACTTTCAGGGGCCTGTTTTTTGCTTAATTACTTAAGTATCTTTTTTATGCATTTCTTCCGTGGCAGTTCTTGTATTTTTTACCGCTGCCACATGGACAAGGATCATTTCTTCCAACTTTTGGAAGGCTTCTCATAACTGTAACACTCTGTCCCTGTCTGCCTGATTTCATTGCACCATTAGAAGCCTGAGTTCTTGCATCACGGGCATTAAATGCATTCTGTGGTGAAATTGCTGACTGAGCTTCCTTGTGTTCTGCATTCATGTTCTGAATGGTTTTTGGAGCCTGTCTCTGAACTCCTGCCGGCTGAATCTGTACCTTTACCTTAAAGATCCTGCTTGTAACTGAATCACGAATATTATCAAGCATTGCATCAAACTGATTAAAGCCATCAATTTTGTATTCAGTAAGAGGGTTTTTGCTTCCGTATGAACGAAGGTGTACGGCTTCCCTGAGGGAATCAAGGTATTCAAGCTGGTCAAGCCACTGTTTATCAATACGCTGAACATACTGATAGCGGATAAACATGTTAAGGTTAGGTTTTCCAACCAGCATTTCTTTCTGTGTAATATCGTTCTGAAGGGCTGCAACAACTCTTTCTTCTGTAAGGTCACCCTCTGTAAGTTCAAGCCCAAAGGTGTTCTTAATGTTTTCTGCAAGGGTTCTTTCTGCAGAACCATCTTTTGAAGACCTGCTTTCTGCATCATAAATGTCAAAGATTTCTGAAACCTTATCCCTGGCATTGTTCATTACTCTTGTGCTAAGGTCATCATCAAGAAGAAGTTCATCCCTCTGTTCGTAAATAAATGAACGCTGCTTGTTAAGTACGTCATCGTAGTCAAGAAGGTTCTTACGGATTTCAAAGTTACGTTCTTCTACCTTATGCTGGGCACGGGCAATTGATTTGTTAAGCCATGGGTGGTTAATCGGCTCATCTGCCTGCATACCGATGCCTGCCATGATTTTCTTCATGCGTTCACCACCGAAAAGTCTCATAAGGTCGTCGTCCATAGAAATGTAGAATTTACTTCTTCCAGGGTCACCCTGACGTCCTGAACGTCCCCTGAGCTGGTTATCAATACGGCGGGATTCATGGCGTTCTGAACCGATTACATAAAGTCCACCAAGGTTCTTTACTTCTTCATAGTCCTTAAGCCATTGTTCTTTTTCTATTGCAAGTGCTGCATCAAATTCTTCCTGGCTGGCTTCTGTACCTGCACGTTTTCTGGCCCTCATTTCCGGAGAACCGCCAAGCTTAATGTCTGTACCACGACCTGCCATGTTTGTTGCAACTGTAACGGCACCTTTTGCACCGGCTTCTGCAATAATAAGGGCTTCACGGGCGTGATTCTTTGCATTAAGTACTTCATGACGGATACCCTTTCTTGTAAGAAGGGCAGAAAGATGTTCTGATTTTTCTACGGAAATTGTACCGACAAGAACTGGCTGTCCTTTTTTATGGGCTTCATCAATTTCTTTTACGATGGCATTCCACTTTGCGTCTTCATTAAGGTAAACTTCATCGTTTTCGTCTATACGGGCAACAGGTTTGTTTGTTGGAATTGCAACAACGTCAAGTTCATAAATCCTGCTGAATTCAACTGCTTCTGTCTGAGCTGTACCGGTCATTCCGGAAAGTTTGTCATACATGCGGAAGAAGTTCTGGAAGGTAATGGTTGCAAGGGTTCTGTTGCGCTGGGCAATCTTAAGGCCTTCTTTTGCTTCTATAGCCTGGTGAAGTCCGTCACCGTAGCGTCTTCCTTCAAGAATACGGCCTGTAAATTCATCTACAATCTGAACCTGTCCGTCACGAACTACATAGTCAACGTCTTCATGATAAAGGACGTGAGCACGGAGGGCCTGGGTAAAGTAATGTACGTATTCAAAGTTTTCTTCATCAAATACACTGGTATTTTCTGCAATAAGTTTATGACTGTGAAGAATGTCATTGATTTTGTTCATACCCTTGTCTGTAAAGGAAATACGCTTTGATTTTTCATCAATCTTGTAATCTCCCTTAAGGGCAGCCCTTTCTTCCGGCAGCATCTGAACTTCATCAGGGTAATCCTTTGTTTTAGGATCCTTTTCCATTTCTTCAAACTGGTCTACATATTTATCTACTTCGTGATATTTATATGTATCATCTTCACCCTGTCCTGAAATAATAAGAGGAGTACGGGCTTCGTCGATAAGGATTGAGTCGATTTCGTCTACGATACAGAAGTTAAAGCCCCTCTGTACTTTACGGCTGGCATCTACCTGCATATTGTCACGAAGGTAGTCAAAACCAAGTTCGTTATTTGTTCCGTAAGTAAGGTCACAGTTATAGGCAGCTTTTCTTGCTTCGTAATCCATATTGCTGAGGATACAGCCTACAGTCTGACCTAAAAAGCGGTAAACACGACCCATCCACTGGCTGTCGCGTTCAGCAAGGTAATCGTTGACAGTTACTATATGAACACCTTTACCACTAAGGGAATTAAGGTATGCGGCACAAACACACATAAGTGTCTTACCTTCACCGGTTTTCATTTCTGTAATGCGGCCTGAATTAAGTACAAGAGAACCCATAAGCTGACATGGATATGCCCTTTCACCAAGTACACGGCGGGCTGCTTCCCTTGCCAGTGCAAATGCATCTACAAGAATATCATCAAGGGTTTCACCTTTTGCAAGACGATCTTTAAATACCTGAGTCTGCTTAGGAAAGTCTTCATCTGTAAAAGCTTTAGCCCAGCTTTCTCTTTCTTCAATTTTTGCAACTACCGGTCTGAGTGCTTTAACGTCACGTTCATTCTGTGAACCGAAAATCAGTGTAAGTAACTTATCAAACATAATGAGAAAATATACTCGATTTTGCTTTAATTGACAATATAAATAGGTTTCTTTATTCTTATTTATATGCAGTTAAAAAACCATGCAGTAATATTTGCACTTGTCCTCTCTTCAACACTCCTTTCCTGCAACAGGGAAAAGGTTGTAGAAAACGTTCCTAAAGAGGAACTTTTTAGTCTTAACTATGGCAATTTTGAAGATGAGATAAATCTTTTTTCACTTTCTGATGTAGGCGAAATAAATACCAGTCTTGTAATGCATGAAGGTTTCTTTTACATAGCTAATGGAGAAGCCGGTAAGATAATGAAGATGAACAGTTACGGGGATCTTCTTACCCTTTATTTTAATGAGGAAACAAATCCTGTTCCTTCAGTAGAAGCAGGGGCTGACTATGGCAATGCTACAAGAAAATCCATTTCCTATCCCTTTAACAGTATTTCTTCAATTGCAGTTGACTCAAAGCAGTATCTTTATGTTGTAGACAGACTTCCTCCTGAAAGGGTAGAAACAGATGCTTCTACAAAAGAAGTTTTAAGCCAGGTTGTCCTTCGCTTTGATGAAGAGGGAAATTTTCTTGACTATTTTGGACAGCAGGGAAGAGGTGCCCTTCCTTTTGCCTATGTAAGGAATATTTATGTAACCAATCACAGGGAACTGGTTGTAATATGCAAATCAGATGACAGTGAAATCGGAGAAACGGTTTACTGGTTCTCTGCAGAAGGATTTCTTGTAAAAAAGCTTCAGATAAATAATAAAAATGTTCCGGACCCTCTTGCAGCAGACGGAGTTGAATCCTTTGTTGCCGTAAACAATATTGTTCCCGGTTATAAAGACCGAATGCTTTATATCAGCATAAACTATTATAAGAACTATATTGATGAAGCCAGCCGCGTACAGTCGGGAATTGAATATGTTTCTACTTATCTTTATTCCCTGGATGTAGAAAGCGGTATTTTTGGCGACGGAATTGAAGTTCCAAGTGATTTTTATGAAGTCAGCGGGGATTATTCCAAAAGGGAATTTAAGGTTCCTTATGAATTTATGGGTGTTACTGTCAATGGCTGGGCTTTTTACGTAAACAGTGTGGAGCAGGGCCTGAATATTCAGATGGTTCAGCTGAACGGACAGCATATTCTTAAGAGAATGCTTAATTTTGACAGATATAAGAGTCTCTTTTATGCCCTTGATTTAAGTCAGACAGGTGTTATTTCTGCTTTAATCGGCAATAAGGAAAAGACAACTTTCTGCTGGTGGAGGACAGATTCCCTTATAAAGGCAGCAATTAAAAACTGATTGGCGGAGAGCTGATGGAAAGAGACAGAGATTATGATGTTCAGGAAACTTCAGAAGATATAGTTTTTCATTATAAAAGGGGTTCTTTCAGGAAAAATGAAAGTCCTCAGGTAAGGGATCTGGCTACAGGAAAAACTGTAATGTGCAGGGGGCTTTTTAGATCCCTGGTATCTACAAGGGGCAACCGCTTTATGTTTATTGCCCTGGTTTTTATGTTTGCTGTCAGCGGAATTATCTGGTTCTTTAATTCTTCCCCGGAATCAGGCAGCCTTAAGGATTTTAACCTTAACCTTACAGCTTTTTCCTTTAACGAAGATATTCTTGTCAGGCTGGAAGTAGAAGCCGGAAAAAATGCCAGTGTTAAAAAAGATCAGGACATTACTGTATATTTTGAAGCCGTTAATGCAGAGGGTGGCCTTCAGGATAAGGGAAAAGTTGATTTTACCTATATGGCTGAAGGAGAAAAAAGCCAGTTTGCTACTTTTACCTTTAAGGACTATGACATAGCTCTTGTAAAAAGCAGGGTTGAATATGATGATAAGAGTGTTACTGTAGAATGTAAGGTTATGCGCTGAATGAAATACCGGTTATTGACAAGTTTATATTTTTTATTGCATACTTTTAAAAGCACAACGACGTGAATATCAGGTTTATATCTGGTGTTTTCGTCGTTTTTTTTTAAATTTTTTATGGAGGTGAGCCGTGTACGAAGAAGATGAGTTTCATATTGTTTCTGTTCAGCCCTATGTAATTTTTAAGACTGGACAACTTTATCGTCATGTTACGGACTGCATCGGTATCACTTATTTTTATTCATTTAAGACCGGGAGTGAAGACCTTCAGATTCCCATGCTGGCAGACGGCTGCAGTGACATGCTTTTTATTTATGACGACACTTCCTTTTCCCTTAAGGTTTTGTATAGTCCTGGTGAATTAAAGACTCTTGAATTTAAAAAGGGCTGTGACTGTTTTGGTGTAAGGTTTATGCCTGGTGAAAATCCCTGTCTGGATTATTCTACCGGAGAAAAACTTGAATCTTCTCCTCTTTTAAAGCGGCTTGAAGCAGTAATGCCCTGCGAAACAACTTTTATTCCCCGCATGTGCAGTTTTCTTGAAGAATACAGGGCTTATTTTAATAAAGATGTTTCTTCCCAGAAAAAACTTTTCCGTCAGATAATCAGGCTGATAGCAAAAAAAAGAGGAATCCTCAAAATCAGCGAGCTGGAAGTTCTTACCGGTTATTCAGCCCGTTATATTAATCATATTTTTGAAAATCAGGCCGGTATAAGTGCAAAACAGTTTTGTAAATGTGTAAAAATGCATCTGATTCTTCAGGCTCTAAGTGAAGGAAGGACTACTTCTTTTTCAAAGCTGTCTTCTGAATTTAAATTTTACGATCAGGCTCACTTTATTCACGAATTTAAGGAGTTTACAGGCAAGACTCCGGGGGACTTCGTTGATGCCGTAGAAGAAGCTATGTATTCTTCAAGTATCGTAGATGTATAGCATTTAATTGACTTCAAAGGTAATAACAATTAAAATGAGACTATGTTTGATGAAAAAGATATAGCTCAGTTTGAAATAGAAGAAGAAGATTTTGATACAGTAATGGCATCTGACATTACTTTTAACGGCCGCATTCGTTTCTCCAAGCCTTTTATGATTAAAGGAAAAGTTACAGGTTCAATAGATGCAAGCAGCAATCTGCTTATTGATTCCATGGCAGAAGTTAATGCTGATATTACAGCAGACAGAATTCTTATCAGGGGAAAGGTTAAGGGAAATATTTCCGGCAATTCCCTTGTTTATGTTACTTCTACAGGATCTGTTGATGGTGATATTACATCTGCTCAGGTTGTTCTTGAACCAGGCAGCCAGTTTTCCGGAAAATGCATGATGTCTTCAAATCAGGGGCTTTAATATGAAAAGTATTACTAAAAAGTTTACATTGATTCTTATTTTCTTTTTTACACTTTCCATGACTTTTGCAGAAAAAGCAGATGCCCTTAAACTTTACAATGAAGGAAAGTACAAGGATGCAATTACAGTTTGTGAAGCAGAAATAGCTGTAAGTCCAAACAATATGAATTCCTGGGTTGTATTATGCTGGGCTCTTGTTGCAAACAGACAGTATGCAGAAGCAGAACTTCGTTCTACAGAAGCCCGCCGTATAAATAATTATGACCTTCGTATTATTGAAGTTCAGGCTGAATCAAAATATTACACTGGAAAATATAATGAAGCCCTTGTTCTTTTTCAGCGCTATGTAGCAACTGTTCAGGAAAACGGAAATAACCGTCTTGGCCGTGCCTATTATTTTATGGGTGAGATTTATATTAAACAGGAAAAATATCAGCATGCAGATATTGCCTTTACTACAGCCGTTCATATAGAGGAACTGAGGGACTTGTGGTGGGGTAAGCTGGGCTATGCCAGGGAAAAGACTGGTGACTGGAAAAATGCAATTGCAGCATATGATAAGGCTCTTCAGCTTAATCCTTACCAGCAGATAGCAGTTGATGGAAAGGCCCGCTGTAAATCACATGTCAACTAAACAGATTCATTTTGAAACTCTTGGATGTCGTTTAAATCAGGATGAAAGTGAAGGTGCGGCCCGTGCTTTTTTTAAGGAAGGCTACCAGTGCACCATGGAAGCTGTTACATCTTCTTTTGAATGTAATTCAGAGACTTTACTTTGCATAATCAATACCTGTACAGTAACCAATAAAGCTGAACAGAAGGCCCGCCGCATTATCCGCATGTGCCTTGATAAGTTTCCATACAGTACTGTCTGCGTAACAGGCTGCTATGCTGAGCTTGACGGTAATAGTATTAAGGCTATTTGTCCTGAACGTATATCAATCATTCCGGGAACAAAAAAATATCTTCTCAATGAAATAGCTTCTGGTCTTAAAGATTTTTTGACTGCAGACGGAAACAAAACTGACACAAAAAAGCTTGATGATTTTATAAAAAGAGGCAGTGTTTTTTATGATAAGGCAGCTGTAAAAACAGGAGTGCCACTTCTTGCACCTGAGAATAAAGCTGTAAAAAATTCCCTGCCACTTCCTATGGCCTTTACTTTATATACACCTGTTTTTGAAAAACACAGCAGGGCTTCCCTTAAGATTCAGGATGGCTGTAATAACAGCTGTACTTTCTGCCGTATACATTTTGCCAGGGGAAAAGCAATTTCTCTTGGAATAGAAGAAGTTCTTAACAGGGTAAAGGAACTTGAAGCTTCCGGAAAAGAAGAAGTAGTACTTACTGGTGTAAATTTAAGCCAGTATGCAGGAGACTTTTTTGAGGAAGAGAAAGTTGTTAGGAAGAATTTTGCCTTTATGCTTGATTATGTAATCAAAAATACAAAATCCATAAAGTTCAGGATTTCTTCTTTTTATCCTCAGTCTGTTACTAGTGAATTGTGTCAGGTTCTTGCCAGTGACAGGGTTCAGCCATTTTTTCATTTAAGTGTTCAAAGCGGAAGTGATTCTGTTCTCTCTGCAATGAAGAGACCTTATGGTCATGATGATGTACTTACAGCAGTTAAAAGAATTCGCAGTGTAAAAAAAGACTGCTTTATAAGCTGTGATATTATTGCAGGTTTTCCTGGTGAAAGTGACAGTGATTTTGAAGAAACTGTCAGGCTTTGTAAGGAATGCTCTTTTTCATGGATGCATGTTTTTCCTTTTAGTCCCCGTCCAGGAACAGAAGCAGCCCGGATGAAAAATCAGATTACTCAGAATATAAAGACTCAGAGGGCGGCTATACTTGGTGATATAGCTGTTGCTTCAAAAATTGCCTATATAAAATCAATGGAAGGTAAAAGCTTTAATGCTGTTGTAGAAAACTCCCGTGCCCTCAGGCTTATGAAAGATAATAATCAGGACGGAGAAAAAATATATCATGCCGTTACTGATAATTTTATTCATGTTGAATTTAAAAGTGAAAAATATTTTGAAAGCTCAGGCATTGTAAGGGTAAAGATAAACAGTGTTCTTGAAGAGAATATCAGGAAGGGAAAAGAAATAGAAGCTTCTGCCAGCCTGATATAAAAGTTTTGAGTTATAAAGAAAGCCTCTGCCGGTAAGACAGAGGCTTTCTTTTTGTATAATTTTTTCTGATGATAATCAGCTTTCTGATGTAATTTCTTTGTAGAAATTAGTCAGATCATTACGATTGTCTTTTGTGTAGGCAATGGCTGTACGAGGATGCTGGTTAAGGATACCTGTAAGAAGGTACTGCCAGTCGTAACCCCATTTACAGCTTTCTTTAAGGTCTGTCATCTGTTCTTCAAGGAATTTAATAACAGGATAAATGTTAAACTTAGGATTTTTAAGGAAGCCTATAAGGTTTTCCATTGAACAGTTTCCTGCTCCACGTCCCATAGAAGCATAGGTGGCATCAAGATAGTTTACACCGTCACCACAACATTCAATTGTATTTGCAAAGGCAAGTTTTTGATTGTCATGGGCATGAATACCAACCTGTTTGGAATATTTTGCAGCTACGTTAAGGAATATATCTGCAAGGCGGGCCATCTGTTCAGGACAAATCGAACCATAGCTGTCTACAATGTAAAGAACATCAGCCGGTGATTTACCAATAGTGTCCAGGGCAACTTTAAGGTCTGATTCCTGTACATTGGAAATTGCCATAATATTACAGCTGACTTCGTATCCCTTGTTTTTTGCATCTTCAATCATTTCTATTGCTGCAGGAATCTGGTGAAGATAGCAGGCTACCCGTATAAGATCGATAGGACTGTCTGACTTTTTTAAGATATCATTTTTAAAATCACATCTGCCGGCATCTGCCATAACTGCAATTTTAAGGGGAGTGTCATTGTCTCCTGTAATTGCACGGATGTCTTCGTCATTACAGAACTTCCATTTTCCGAATTTATTTACGTCAAAAAGTTCTTTTGAAGCCTTATAGCCGAATTCCATATAATCAACGCCGGCTTTTACGTTTGTCTGATAAAGTTCCTTTACAAAGTCATCTGTAAAATAAAAATCGTTTACAAGTCCTCCGTCACGAAGGGTTGCATCTACAACTTTAATTTCTGGACGAAAGCCCATAAGTTTGGAAAGTTCTTTTTCCATAATATTCCCCAGTTAAAAAAAAATCTGCAGAATACTAGCATTTTATATAGGCTTTGACAATACTATTAATAGAAACATCGTGTCTGGTGATTTTTAAATCGGTTTTTACATAAAAAAAAACGCCCTGTCCTAAAACAGAGCGTTTATTCAGCTTAATCAGAAAATTAGAAGCTTCCTGCTACTGCAACTGCACATGCTACTGTACATGTATTCAAAGGCTGTTTCACAGCCTTTGAAACACGAGTTTCCATTTGCTCACATAGTTCGCATTTTGCTACGCAAAACCATGAAAACTCGCACGGCTGCCCTGTAGCATGTGCCTATAAAAAAAGAGCTCCGTTTATTCACGGAGCTCTTTTAATCATTCAAGATAGAACTAGAAACTTCCGGCTACTGCAACTGCACATGCTACTGTACAGCCTACCATAGGGTTGTTTCCCATTCCCATAAAGCCCATCATTTCTACGTGAGCTGGTACTGAAGAAGAACCTGCAAACTGAGCATCAGAGTGCATGCGTCCAAGAGTATCAGTAAATCCGTAAGAAGCTGGACCTGCAGCCATGTTATCTGGATGAAGTGTACGGCCTGTACCACCACCAGAAGCTACAGAGAAGTATTTTTTACCCTGAAGAAGGCGTTCCTTCTTGTATGTTCCTGCAACTGGGTGCTGGAAACGAGTAGGGTTAGTAGAGTTACCTGTAATAGAAACATCAACATCTTCGTGCCACATGATTGCAACACCTTCACGAACATCGTCAGCACCGTAGCACTTAACGATAAGACGATCTGGGTTTGAACCGTATGGAACTTCCTTTACAACTGTAAGGGCCTTGTCTGTTCCTTCACCGTTGAAGTAGTCAAACTTAGTCTGTACATATGTAAATCCGTTAATGCGGCTGATGATCTGAGCTGCATCTTTTCCGAGACCGTTAAGGATAACGCGGAGCTTGTTCTTGCGAACTTTGTTTGCATTTGCTGCGATTTTAATAGCACCTTCTGCTGCTGCAAAAGATTCATGTCCTGCAAGGAATGCAAAGCACTGTGTTTCTTCTGAAAGAAGACGTGCACCAAGGTTTCCGTGTCCAAGACCAACTTTACGGTCATCTGCTACAGAACCTGGAAGACAGAAAGCCTGAAGTCCTTTTCCGATGTTAGCAGCTGCTGTTGAACCTGTCTTGTCTCCTGTTTTTTCTGCTTCTTTAATAGCAATTGCAGAACCAAGAACGTAAGCCCATTTAGCATCTTCAAAACAAATCTGCTGTGTTGACTGACAGATTTCATATGGATCAAAACCACGTGCCTTACAAAGATCACGTGCTTCGTTTAATCCCTTTTCTCCTTCTGAGAAACCATATTCTTTAAGAGCCTTATTCACCTGAGGAATGCGGCCTTCAAAATCTTCAAATAAAGTTGCCATAATTTATATTCCCCCTGAATTACTCTTTACGTGGATCGATAAGACGAACCATACCCTGATCTGCAGTTACGCGACCATAGTGTGTGCGTGCACCTTCGATAGCTTCCTGAGCTGGTTTACCAGCTTTAAGA
Source organism: Treponema sp. (assembly GCF_024696245.1). Classification (GTDB taxonomy): domain Bacteria; phylum Spirochaetota; class Spirochaetia; order Treponematales; family Treponemataceae; genus Treponema_D. The sequence continues at coordinate 31,049 of NZ_JAILGZ010000153.1, read as the reverse complement.
GCGTCCATAAGTTTACCGAAGTTGATACAGTTATAACCGATAATCTGGTTATCCTTGTCTACTGCACATGTTTCTACGTAACCTTCTGTCATTTCAAGATAACGTGGACCAGTTTTGCGTGTAGCAAACATAGTTCCAACCTGTGAACGAAGGTTCTTTCCAAGATCTTCAAGAGATGCACCAACTTTAAGACCGTTCTTTGAATATGCTGACTGTGTACGTCCATAAACGATCTGCATGAAAAGTTCGCGCATAGCTGTGTTGATTGCGTCACAAACAAGGTCTGTGTTTAATGCTTCAAGAAGAGTTTTTCCGATAAGGATTTCTGAAGCCATAGCAGCTGAGTGAGTCATACCAGAGCATCCGATTGTTTCAACAAGTGCTTCTTCAATGATGCCGTCTTTTACATTAAGTGAAAGTTTGCATGCGCCCTGCTGTGGTGCACACCAGCCGATACCGTGAGTGAATCCTGAAACGTCTTCAATCTTTTTAACCTGAACCCATTCGCCTTCTTCAGGAATAGGAGCTGGTCCATGATATGCGCCTTTTGCTAAAGGACACATATGTTCTACTTCTGCAGTGTAGATCATTTCTTTACCTCGAAAAAAAGATATGATTAAAATTGCCTTCTTGAGAATACCTTTCAATAAGGCTAGAAGAGTATACCATTATGGGAGAGCTAATTCAATATAATATAAGGAGTTAGCAATAGTTAATATTTATAAGCTGTTGCTAACTTTATCAGGAGTAGTCTATTCTGTTTTCTTGATGCCAATAAGGGTAAGGTCATCATACTGAGGATCTTCAAGGACACCTTTATAAAGGATGCTTGTTGTATCATTTTCAAGTTCCTGAAGGGCTGAGCAGTAGGTTGAATATTCATTAAAGTGTTCCCTGAGGAAGTTATCAATATTTTTATCTACCTTTACATGGTCAGTTGCCTTAGGATTTTCTTTTTTGTACATGCGGAAGGTTTTTTCTACGGAAACCAGGGCCATAATGGCATCTTCTGCACTTCCTGTACAGGTAGAAAAGTCAAAGTGAAGTTCTTCATCCTTATTAAGGTTATGCTTTTTAAGGGTATACCTGCCTTTTGCATAAACTGCTTCAATTATCTCAGTAACCCTTTCTGCAGACAGTTCTTCGCTTGTCTCTTCTGCTTCCGGATTATTAGTATCAGAAGGTATAATCTGGTCCTTTTCATTTCTGAAGTTTCTTTTTGCTTCTTCAATACCGTCAGTATAGAGGAAAAGAACATCATCTTTTTTAAGCTTTAATTTTGAAACCTGATAACCGCCTTTCATTTCTATAAGGTCAGTACTGAACATACCTGCAGCTGGAGTTTCCTGAAGGGTAATGGTCTTCTTTCTTTTTTCACTGCTGTCATAAATCTGTATAAGATTGTCACCTGCATTACAGAACCAGCATTCACCACTACTGGTATTCATGATACAAAGGGTAAAGGCTGCAAATCTTCCCTTAAAGCCACGGGATTCAAGAAGATCATTTATCTGACCTACAACAGGAGCCAGGTTTGTACCCTGGGCTGGATTTTTCATGTCCCATTTCTGAAAGTAGTTAAGGAATAAGGTTGCAACTTCTACCATAATAAGGGCTGCCGGAACTCCATGACCTGAAACGTCACATTTAATAATTGCATAATGATTCTGATCCAGCTGCTTGTAGTCAAAATAGTCACCGCTTAAGTCATCTGCACCATTGTAGAAACTAAAGAATTCTGCACCCTTTGCCTTAAGTTTTCCTGTAGAAAGGGTTGCCCCATTTTCGTTGCTTTCAAGAGGAATAAATTTTGTCTGAATGTCTTTACCAAGGGTAAGGTTTTTTGACTGAACTGCAGCTTCTGCCAGACCTTGTGTCATTTCATTAACAGTGTCACCTAAAAGTCCAATCTCGTCTTTTGTCTTAATATTAATATTTTTTCCTGCGAGCTGGGTTTTATCTTCTGTATCCCTGATCATGGCAACATGAGAAGAAAGTTCAAGAATTGGTTTTGTAATTCTTGTAGAAAGAATATAGGTACTTATAAATGCAATTGCGATAGCTATTATAAGAAGGAGAAGGCCTGCCTGAAAGATAATATGTCTCTGTCTGTTTATGCTGTCAAGAAGCTGGTCTGTTGAAACTTCAATGAGAATGGCTCCATGAACAAAGTTGTTGTTATTTTCCTGTCTGTAAAGAATAGGTCTGTAGAAAATATAGGATGAGTTGGATTCATCAATGTTTTCTGTATTGAATTCAGGCCAGCTGCCGGTTGATTTGTTGGAAATATTGTCCAGTATACCGTTGAGTTTAAGGAGAAGCTGGTTTTTCTGAATCTGAATTTCTGAACGTCTCCATGAGCTTTGTTCGTCAATTTTTCCTGCCAGGGAATAGGATTCAGTTACGAGGTTTTTAATCTGTTCATTTATGTTTCCTGACTGGCTGTCAATTTCAAGATTAAGATTCATCATTTCTGAAAGGATTTCATTTAATTCCGGATCCTTAAGACGGCTGCTTCCGTTTTCAAGCTGACCGTTATCAATCTTTGAATTGATTTCTTCATCATTTGTTGCCCAGACTATGTTCAGGTTTTCTCCGTTTTCATCATTTGAGTAACCTGTCATTGTTGCATATTTTGCTTCTGAAAGGGCATTAACCTGGTTTGTTATATCTGAAAGATCTGAGATGGAAAGCTGGTCATCCTTTCTTGCCAGAGGAAGGTAAACTTTTGCACCTCTTGATAATGAATCCAGCATAACTGTTGCACGCTGGGACAAACTTTCACTTAATATCTTTTTCTGGGAACCAATCATGTAGATTCCGATAACTACAAAAATAAAGATATCCATTATGGCAATAAGAAGGGTTGTATTGAGTATGAGCTTTGATTTAAGGCTTTTTCCCTTGTGTGCAAAAGTAACTGCTTTTAATTTTTTCTCTTCCGGCATAATATCTCCTTCTAAAAGTGCATAAACTTCTGCCTTTATTTTGATGGTTTCTTTAAGTGTATTTATAAGGCCTGTAAGACAGACTGCAAACCATATTGCAGCCAGCAGGGCTATTACTGATACAAGAAGTTTTACAGCATTTATTCCCCTGGCATTAAGCTGCCTTACGGCTTTCCATAGAGGCTTGAATATATGAGCAATTTTATTTTTTATAGTTCCATTTTCTTCAATAACAATTTCTTTTCCGCTGGCAAAATATAAACCACGGTCTGAATGGAGAAGCCCAACTTTATAATTTCCGCTTTTCAGATTACTGAGTTCTATATCAGTGATTTTATAATTGGAAAGAATTTTATAATCTTTGTTATCAAGTTTAAGAATATAATCGTAAGGTTTCTGTCCGTCTGTATCCAGATATATTTCCTTTATGGTGCCGTCGTAGGTAAATCCGCTTCCTGAAATTTCAATTTTAGTATCTCCGAATTCACTTGTGTAGCATTTAATATCTGAAATTAAAGTATAAGGATTGTATTTGTTTAAGGTAAAATAAATCTGATCGCTTTCCTGAGAAATATTTAAACTTGTGTCTACTGCCGTAACAGAAAGAATATAAAGTCCGTTTCTTAAGTTATTGAATTCAACCTGAGGAAGTGTTGCGTTAATACTTCCAGAGGGTATTATTTTTGTATCAAGGGCTTCTTCGTTTTTATCCAGAAGATTTGAAACAAGCTCCTTTTTTAATTCCTGACCGGCCCTTGAAGGATGATATCTGTTGTCCGTTAAAAGCTGAGGAATATCGTCAATTTTTTTAAGAGTCCAGATGTAACCTGCAATATCAGAATCAACTGGTTCCTCCCAGTTTACAGTAAAGGTGTTTGATTCCAGCAGGCCTTCTTCTGTTTCTTCCGGTTCATTTATCCTGACCTGTCCGGGAGCCTGGGTATCAAGATAATAGGTCAGAACGGAAGATGGAGACCAGTTGCCGGCATAATCACATTCCCTGACTTTTATATACCATAAACCATCTTTTGGTAATTGAGCTTCTATTTTTTTTACGGAAGGATCACTGTTAATTACAGCAGGTGCTTCTTCATTTTTGTTTTGAGTAACAATCCAGGATGCACCTTTTATACCCGAAGGATCGGATGCATGCTGAATTGTAAAAGTTATTCTATTTGAATTATTTCTCTGACCATCCTTAAAATCATAGGGAGCTATAAAGGGCTGGGCTGCACTATGGTCCCATGTAAGGATTTGAATAGATGTGCTTTTGCTTTTTGACAGATATTTTTCCCAGGCAAATCCCAGCTGTTTTCCGGAATCAGAAATTACAGGGCAGGGTGAGGCTGAACTTGATTCAGAAATTATTTCGTTTTCTGACCAGAGGTTTCCGTTTTTCTGGGTAAAGTAAACCTGTCTGTTTTCTGTTTGATTAGTAAACCATATAAGGCCCGGCTGGTTTTTAAAAGTAAAAAGCACAGGTTTTGAACAGAATCCTGTGGAACTCATTTTTTGAACTCCACCTGTTATTTTTCCTTCTTCGTTAAGGTTTGCAGTATAAATGTCTGCATTTGAATAGCCCGAAGATGAACGTTCCCAGGCAAGAATAAAGCGGCCCTGGTCATAAACAAGGGAAGGTGACTGATTTGAAAAACTGTAAAAATCTTCTCTTGTATCTTCAAATGAATCTTTACCTGTTACAAGTTGTGGAAGAGACCAGCTGGAAGCTCCATTTTTACTTACAGAAGAATAGATCTGCAATGAAATAAGATTGTCATGATGGTACTGAACCATAAAGACAAGAAGGTCTGATTTTTTTCCGGAAGCAAGTACTGGTACAAGAGGATTTCCTATACCCTGAACCTGACTTACCGGAGTAAAGTCCTTTAATTCAGTCCACTTGATTCCATCTTTTGAAGTGGCATATTTAATTATAAAGCTGGCAGATGAATTTATTGTGTCTGAAGCACTTGCAAAAAGAATAAAGGAACCATTTGCCAGAGTATATAATCTTGGTGCTGACAGACTTGAAGTGCTGCTGATACTGGTGCTTTTATAAGTCAGAAAAGCATTGTCAGAAGAAAGAATATCTATCTTGTGTTCTCCAGTAAGAACTGCACAAAGCTCTTTTGATTTTGATGCAGTAGAAGAGTATATCAGTGTAGGAATCCCTGTGTATGTAAGTCCCTGGATAAGGGCCTTTTTTTCTGACCACTGGTAGCCGTTTTTAGAAGTACGGATATAAATATTTATTTCTGATTTTTTGCTGTCTGCTTCCTGCCATAAAATTACGGAATCTGATTTATCTGTGGAAGGAATTGACTGAGGATAAAAACAGTCTTTGTCTGAATAAGAGAAGGGTTGTGGAGTTTCAAAATAATAGGAAGCTGCAAAAGGAATGTTTTGTGAGAAAAGTATTAATGCTGCAGCAAGAGTTTTAAAAAATCTATTCATTTAGTTTTCTCTCGATATTTTCCTTAAGCTTTAATATTTTTGCAGATCTTCCATTGGATGAATTTTCCAGCAGCTTATTTATTTTTATTCTGGCATCAGGAAGGTTTCCGTTCTGATAATCTTTAAGTGCCTTCTGATAAAGTTCTTCATCTGATGCAGAAAGAATAACTGCAGGTTTTTCTCCCTTACGTCTGGCGATTTCATCAAGTACGGTTATGGCTTTTCCGTCATCAGAGTTAAGGGCTATTGCCTGATTTGCAAGACTCCTTGCATGTTCAAGAAGAATTTCATCCCTGCCTGCCTGATTTAAAGCTTCCTGCGCCTGGGAGGAAAGTTCTGCAGCTTTTTTTATCTGACTGGTATCTGCCGGTCTTTGTCTGAATCCAAGAGTATATTCTGCTTCCGTAATAATTTTCTTTAGTCCCGGATAGTCAGGGTTGATTTCGTAAAGATCAAGTAAATCACTATAAGCCTGACGGGAGCTTGTATCAGAAGATTTTACTTCCTGTTTAAGTTTTTTAATTTTTTCCGGGAAGGAGGCATCAAAGCTTTCTTTATCTGTAAGCTGGTCAATTTTAAGTCTTAAAAGACCTGCATCCTTGTTACGGGGATAATAATTTTTTACAAGCTGAATTTTTTCTTCTGCTGCAGACAGATAAGCTTTTGCTTTTTCTTTTTCTCCCTGATTAAAAAGTTTTTCTCCCTGATTAAAATTTTTTTGTGCTTCAGAAAGGTTGTATAAGATTTCCGGAGCCTTTGAATCATATCTGGAAATTTCCCTTCCTTCTTTAATTGCAATTGCAGTGTTTACAAAGTCCTTTAAGCGTTCAAGTTCTGGATCAAGTTCAAGTTCAAAGTCCATCATCTTTGCCCATAGTCTTCTTTTTTCTTCTGCCTGAGTAAGGATAAAGCCTGCATTTTCAAAGTTTCCTGCATCGTAGGAACGTCTTGCATCTATTTTATATTTTCGCTGTTCTACAACGAATACTGATTTTTCACCTTCGATTATTTCCTGCTTTAATTGAGTAAGTTTAAGGTATATTTCGTTTCTAAGTTCACAGTCATTTTTTAATTCTGATTCAAGTTCCATGTAAAGGTTTACTGCTTTCTGATGCTGGTTAAAGGCCTGTATGTAATCCTTTCTCTGATAGAGAGCCTGGGCTTTCTGATAGGCAATTTCTACAGTATTAACTGCGATTTTTGATTTAAGATATTTTTCTTCTGCTTCGCTGTTAATTTTATTTAATTCTTTTTCCAGACCTTCAATTCTTTTAATTGAATCTTCTATTAACTTTTGTTCGTTTATAAAGTTTGTTCTGTAACCATATCCTGCATTAAGTTTTTCAATTCCATCCATTAAAATCTTTTTGTCTGAGTTAAAAAGAATAAGGGCATTTTTACATTCTGTAATGCATTTTCCAGCAAATTTTTCCAGGGCATTATCATCAAGATATGAAGAAAGTTTTTTTACAGTTCCCTGATTTTCTTCAGTAATCTGGCTTGCTGCCTGGGCATAGTATTTTGCACTTTCAATCCATAGTTTGATTGAAGAATTAACAGTTTCTTTTTCAATATTGCTGCAGGCCGAAATAATTGCAGAAACCAGTTTACTTGAAAAGTCTTTTTTATTTTTAATGGCATTAAGGCGGCTTATATTTTGAGAAGTCCTTATGGAAGAAGCTGCTTTACCAAGATCAAGAAGGGTTGCTGCATTATTTACAAGGGTAACGGAATAAAGGTCGTTGCCTGTTCTTAAAGCCTGTTTTATATCTTCCGGCCTTGATACGGAAACATTTGTTTTAACTGAAATAAGGGCTGCTGTTTCTGCAATGGTATTTACACTGGAAATGGAATTTTTTAAAAGAAGAAGCTCATTTTTATAGTTTTCGTCTTTTATGTTTATCAGTTCTGTTAATTCAGAAATCTCAATGCATTTATCCGCAAGTTTTTCTATATTTTTTCCGGCTGCCTTTACATTTTTTTCATCACTGCTGAATATGTTTTCCGGCAGAAAGGCATTGCTTATTATAAGGCTTTGTTCCAGAGTTTCTTTTTCTGCAGGTCCAAGGACTGTATTCAGTATGGCATAAAAGTTGCAGTCCATTACACCTGTAATTCCTGAGAAATTTACTTCCTTAATGCCCTTTATGGATTTTGCAAGATGTCTTACATAAACTGAGCGGTCGATTTTTTCTACTTCATCCCCTGCTGTATAAACCTGATTCCTGATGTATGCAAGACGGGTAAGTAAATCCCTTGTCTTTTGAATGTCAGCCTGCATAAGAGGATTTGTCATGTAAGCGTCAAGTTCCGGCAAAAGTTTTATGTAGTCCTGTATGTGATTTTTTATTTGTTCTATGTAAGGTCGACAGGCTTCTTTTGTTGAGTCTGAGGCATCTTCTTCAAGAATACCAAAAACGTCACTTTTATTTTTTTCTTTTTTAAGAAATTGGTTTATGGCAGAAGAATAATTGCCTTTTAATGCATCTGTAAGGGCTGCTGAATGAATTTCCTGAAAACGGGAAGGGTAAGACTTAAAATAATCGCTGGCATTGTTTTTATCAGACGCTGAAAAAGCTGCTAATTGAAGTGCAATGAGAATGAGTAAAAAAATGCTGATTTTTTTTAAACTTGCCATTTAATAGTAGAATATCATTTATTTCTAAATAAAACAATAAACTGTATATATAATGGCTCTTTACCCCTTTATTTTTTGCGGCTGAAAATCCTGTAGTTCATCCATGGATAAAGACAGTCTTCCTTTTCTTTTTCTGTAAGCCACTGAGTGCTGACAGAGTTACTTGCAAGGGAATCATAAATTGTAGTAAAGGAAAGAATCTGTGTCTTAAATTTTTCCTTTATGTAATCAGGAAGCTGATTTGAATGAAGCATTGCAGGCCATTCCCCTGACTGGGATAAAAGGATTTCTTTTGCTGCAAGATTAAGCATTCTTCCCTTTAAGCTTGTTTCTGAAGGCAGGCGTTCCGTTAAGTCAATCATGCGCTCTGCAGCTTTTTTAACGTAGCGGATCATCCAGCTGTTTGTAATATCAAGAAGGTCTTCTCCGTAACCTGAATCATCTCCAGAGCATGGGTACAATTCAGCCTTTGGAAGGGTGTACTGCTTTTCTATAAGATTCTGGCAAACATTAAGCTTGATTTTCTTCTGGCTGAAAATAAGACGTATTACTTCTTCAAGAAAATCGATGCCTTCTGCCCATTTCTGACCAAAAAGTTCAGCAGAAAGAGGACACACAAGAACTGCATCATCATCCTTAATGTATTCCATTGCCTGGGTAAGTTTTTCTGTTTTTCTGTTTACAAAGGCTGCAGCATCTTTTTTTACCTGCTCAAGGGCTGCATCTTTATTGTAAAGAGGAGCATCTTCATATTCATCTTCGTCTTCTACATTGCACCAGTATCTGTATCCTGTAAGGGTGCGTATGTTGCTTTTACGTTCAAGAACAGACAGGTCTTTATCTTCAAGTTCAAACCCAATATCTTTCTGAACGGAAAGGTATACCGGATTAGAAATAAAGCCCTCTTCATCTGTAAAGCAGTTTTCACCATCAGGGTCAGCTGCAAAAATTGCCAGGGAATTGTTTGTTCTTACAGGACGGAAAATACCTGTGTCTATTCTGGAACTTGAGAAGAGAAGGGAACGGGGATCTACAACAGTATAGTTAATACCGTATGGTTTAAGGATTTTTTCAAGACCATTAGACCAGCCCAGGTAAGGAATATAAAAGCCTTCTCCTGTATCACCAAAGAAATATTTCTGTGAATAAAGACCTGTTTCTACCTGAGCATTTATTGCTTCCGTAAGATCCTGATAATGAGGAAGGTAGGCGTAGGTTGCTGCAGTAGGAATAAGTTCAAGATATCCCTTCTGGGCAAGAATCTTAAACTGTTCAAGTAAGTTTCTGTGATATTTTATAACAAAGGATTCTTTTATACTGTTGAATCTTTTAAGGCATTCTTTGGCATTTTCTGCTTCAGGAAGATTTTTAAGTCTTAAAAGTTCGCAGTTTCCAAGTTCAATGCTTTTATTAATAAAGTTTTCGTACTGATCAATTATTACCGGGTCTGATAAAAGGGAACACAGAGTAGAAGAGAGGACAAGACCAATCTTAAAGTCTATTTTTTCATCAGCAAGTTTATTAAAAAGATCTGCAAGGGGAATGTAAGTGCTTGTCAGTGCAGAAAAGAGAAGTTCGTTTTCTGCAGAAAAATCCCTGGAGTCATCAATGTTTCTTATATATCCCTGATGTGCATTTATTATTAAAACAAGATTTTTATCATTCATTGCATTTTCCTTTTTTTACATTTTATTGATTTCAGTTAGAAAATGACTGTCTGTGAGTCATGTAATGTTTATTAAGAAGCTGTTCCATGCCGGATATACGGGTAAGCTCTGACATAGGGAACTTTTTACCAGGCTGATGATTTCTTATTGCTTCATCTTCCTGTGGTATTTCAAGTTTTTTAGTATAGGCGAGGGTACGAGGCTGTTCTCCCTTTACTTTGTAAGCCAGGGTTGCCATTACATAATGACGGTTAGCCGGAATAAGTATGTAGAGTTCCTTGTTTTCAAAATTGAGTTTTACATCAAAGGAATCAAAGGATTTTTCGTCGTTTTCATTGTTAAAGAAAGAAATATGAAGGAAAAGCTCATCAAAATCAAATTCTTCTTTCATTGTTTTTATATCTGAATCCTTTATGTCCCAGTAGGCAAACATCCAGACAGGATTACGCATAAAGATATGTACTGTGGTATCGTTATAGGTTGATGGAAGAACTGTAGCTACTTTAAGATCTGAATTTTCTACAGGTGTTGAATCAGAAGTTGCAGAATCTGCTTCTTCGGGAATTTCCAGAAGTTCTCCGATAATGAAATTTCTGTTAAGGGTTGAAGGAACATTAATGCCGTATGTCCTTGCCAGTGTAATTAAATCTGCTGTGGATAAAGATTCAAGATTTTGACGTGATAAAACAACTTCTTCCATAATTGTGTTTATAATTACGAAAAAAGTGCTTTGTGTCAATATTGGAGATGGGGGGAATTGAACCCCCGTCCAGATAAGCAAACCAGGTACCTCTACAGGCTTATTGAAGCGAGGTAATTGTCGGGAAACGGTAGCAGCTTCAAAAGCGTCGTCTCCGTATCCTGAAAAAATGTCCCCTGCATAACTCAGGCGAAACGCAGAGTAAGTCCCTGTTTGTGACAGCAGTTTATGATGTTAGGAACAGCACATCATAAGTGCCGGTCTCGCATTAAGCAGCGAGGCTAACTGCTTCGGAAGATTCCTCTTCACGACGTTTTGCAACTTTTGCAGTTATTGTTTTGTCAGTTCAAGGCACCTTCACGCCTGCCTGCAGCACAAGATTTCTCTTATCTGTCGAAACCGGTACATCCCCGGTAAAATAGTGCGTTATAAAAAATAAGTAAAACTTAATTTTGTTGCTTGCACATTCGCACGCACTTGCTACGAATGTGTGTCGAAACCGGTACATCCCCGGTAAAATAGTGCTTTATATAAAATAAGTAAAAGCTTACTTACTTTGCCTGCACATTCGCACGCACTTGCTACGAATGTGTGTCGAAACCGGTACATCCCCAGTTTAATAGTGCATTTTTTTTTAAGTAAGTAAAACTTAACTTAGTTGCCTGCACATTCGCATGCACTTGCTACGAATGTGTGTACACTCTTAAAACGCCAGGTCCCGGGTAAACAGTGGGCTATAATAAGCTTCCACTACACCGTTTACCTTAGGTTTAGCTGCATTTATTGAGAGTCACGAATATACTGTAGAACTCTTTTTAATGCAAGTAACTAAAAAAATAAAATTTTTAGTTTTCTACTGTAACACCATGTCTTTTCTGCTGGAAATGTTTAAGCATAGCAACGCCATTTCTCTTGTCATTGTAAACAAATCCACCATTCCAGTATTCCATAGCTGCGAAAAGGGCATTACCACCATCCTGATCGTCAGACTTCTTGGTTCTGAATGTTACGTAATTAGCAAGTTCTTCAAAGTTAGAATTATGAAGACATTCAAGACGTTTTGTATTGAATTCGTTCCATTTTTCCAGGTCTTTAAAGCCTTCGCCTTCATCTTCTACAATAATGTGTGCATGTGAAGGGCTGAATGAATACCATACGTGAATCTTCTTATTAATGTCGCAGTTATTTCCGTGCTTAACACCATTCTTGATGATTTCGCTAATCTGCTGTTCGAGCAGGTTGATTTCCTTAATTTCAAGTGGTGCAGACTGAACTATCAGAAGAGTAAAGTATCTGATCTGACGGAAGTCTGAAGGAAATTCCTTGTACATCATGTTTGACTTATCGAAAAGCGGGTCATTGCCATCTGATCTTAACTGTTTAATTTCTTCCATTGCGAATTCCTTTTTATTTATTCGTTAATCATAAGAAGTGCTTCTTCAACACTGTTAGCAATAGGGAAGTATCCCATGAGTTTTGTAAGTTCAATAACCTTCTTTACAGAACCATGAATATTGGAAATGTAAAGTTTAAGGTTCATCTTCTTAATTGTAGAACAGATATAAATCAGGGCACCGATTCCAGAAGAGTCGATGTAGTCTACCTGTTCAAGATTGATGATGAACTGTTTTACATTTTTCTCAAGCATCTTCATTACAAGTTCCTTGAGTTTGTAAGAATTGTACAAGTCCATTTCACCATTTACATCAATGATATAGACGTCTCCATTCTTTCTGATTTTTAGTTCCATAATTTTTGCTCCTTAGACAAAATTTTTCTATCTTATACAAAATTAAAACTTAATCACAAGTAAAGTCTGATCATCATGCTGTGCTGTTCCACCACAGAAACTCTGTAAATCAGCTTTTACAAGATTAGCAATGTCTTTACCGGAAGAAGTACAGTTTTTAGTAATGACTTTCTTCAGGTTTTCAATAGTATACTGCTGTCCCTGATCATTCAGGGCTTCAATAATACCATCTGAGAATGATACAAGTATATCACCTTTTTTTATTTCCTGCATATATTCTTTGTATTCACTTGTTTTTTCTACACCAATCGGTTCAGAAGTGTGGGAAATACAGGTAAATGACTTGTCCGAACTATTAAAATAGTAAATAGGTGTTGTACCACAGGTAGAAAATTCTGCCTTTTTTGATACAGGATCATAATTAATAAGTGCACAGGAACCAAAATGGTCTGTACTGAATGATTCAGAAGAAATACCTTTATTAACCCAGGTAAGGATTGTACCTGCGGTCTGTTTTGTATTTACAACAAGCCTTGTCATGGCTCTGATCATTGTCATAACGATGACACTGTTGATTCCTTTACCTGCAATATCACCAAGGATAAAGGAAATGCGGTCTTTTCTTGATGGAATTATATCGTAATAGTCACCACATACGCCTTCGTTCTGTTCAAATATTGTACCCAGCTGAATGCCTGGAAGTACAGGAAGCTTTGCAGGACGCAGTGTGTTCTGAATGCTGGCTGCAAGATCCGTTTCTTTAGTAATACCATTCTGTTCAATGATTTCTTTAACGGATATAACGTTTTTAACGGCTGTAGCTGCAAATTCAGAAAGTTTTGATGCCTTTTTAAAGTCCTGTTCTGTAAATTTCGGACTTGAGTGGTTTCTTGAAAGGGCAACAAGACCAACTACTGCATCTTCCACCTTCATAGGTGCAATAATGTAACTGCCGCATTCAAGGAATTCTTCCGGACCGTTCTGGAAAATACGGTCATCAAGTTCCGGTTTTGTAATAAGTTCAGCATTTCCGTTTGTAGCAATATCTCCAAAAAGATTGTCCCTTAAAGGGAAAGATGCAAATTTAAAGTTTGTTGCAACACGGATTGGCTTATGAGGCATATCATTTGGAAGCTTGTATGGAGGAGGGAAGTCACCTTCAAATGATTTTACGGCGATTACGTCTTCAAAATCATCTACCATGAGGATGGCACCACCATCAGCCTTTGTTTCCTGCCTGATTGTATTATTAATGTAGTCCAGAAGAAGATTCATTCCGTTTTCATCACTGAATGAAACTGTAGCCTGGTCCATAAAAGCACGGCTTATATTAAGGATTGATTCATCGTTTCCGGAAAGTTCAGAGCGTTTTTTCTCTTCAATGGCAAGTTCTGCGGCTTCTTTAGCCTGCTGTGCCCTAAGGGCTGCCTTGTTCATAAAGGCTGGTACAAGTTTTTCAAACTTTTTAGGTTCAAAAGTACAGAGCATAAGTGCATAAGGAATCAGGAGAAAGGCAGCTGCCAGTATTGCACTTGTAAAGATAAAGGCTGCGTCTTTATTACCGTGAAGGGTACTCTTATAGGCTGCGTAAAGGCTTCCCCCAAGAACCATAAGATCTGAAAGGAAAATAATAAAACTTACTCTTGCAGTTTTTCTTTTTTTTATAATTATGAGCATTACAAAAAGAAGTGCCGCAACTATAGCTGTGGCAGCCATCGGAATATATGCAACATTGTTGTTCAAAATAAAATCTCCCTAATTTTGTCCATTTTAACATTGAAATATTCAGCAGTCAAGTTCGCTTTTAATGCAGGATGTCGTCCGTAAACTAGGGCTGGTTTTTTAGTATGCTCATCATATGGATTTTGGCCCTAAGGTTTTTAAGCAGATGTATAAAAGTTCTTCTGCCGTATTTTTTTTTAAAATCCCTGGCTGCTGCATCCAGACTGAAGTTATTGCCCATTTTCTGTTTAAGCTCATCCCAGTATTTAATAAGGAAGACATATATTTCAGATTCAGTATTACCCTTGAATCTGCGGCTGATTCTGTACTTTCTTACAGCCTCTATTACAGGAGTATAAACATTTCTGTACCATGAAAGGACTGCATCTTCCATAGGAATCTCTTCCGTCTGGTTCATGTTTATGTAATATTTATGAATGAGAATGTGGTTATAAATAAGGTCATACTGGCCGGGACTGTTAAAATCCAGGCACCAGCAGTCCGTTATGTCTCCAAAATTTGTTTCTGAATAGAAGACCCTTTTTTCGTAATTTATAACCTGACGGATCATTTCTTCTTTTGTAGAACCTGGTTTGAGTTTAATTTCACTTTGCAGGCTTACAACTTCTGCATCAATTGCTTCTATTCCCTTCATTTTAGCAACGGAAACACGGTGGTTGCCATCCCTGACAAAATAAAGGCCTCCGAGTTCATAAAGGGAGATGGGTGGCAGGGTTACATCCGTAAGGTGAGCCATATCTACTCTTTCCCATCTGGCCTTGAGAAAATTGCTTTTAGGAAAAAAATGATTGTCAAAATCTTTGTAGCGGCCTTCGCTTCCTGCAATAAGTTTTACTGGAACTACCTGCATTCCCTTGTAAACTTCGTTTTTTGGCTTAAGGAGTTTCTTTATATCTGTAAAGGAAATAAGGGTTGCTTCTTCCGGATTGAGGATGTGCTGAAGTTCATTAAAAAAAGCCTTGTTTCTTGCCCTGTAAAAATCGTCATCTGTCTGTGAGGATAGATATGTCAGCCCCATTTTCGGCTCCTTTTGTGAAGTTTTTTTTCATTTCAACTACAATATGGCTGTAGGCATTAACGATGGTTGTATTTTCGCTTTTTGTACACCTTACTTCCTGAAGGTCATAAAGATGAATGTGCCCGTGAATCATAAGGGCAGGGGAAAATTTCTTTATAAACCAGTTAAAACATTCAAAACCCTTGTGGCATGGATCTTCCCTGTCATGTATATGTCTTGGAGATGCATGAGTTAAAAGTACGTCCAGATATCTTCCATAGCGGATTTTGTTCCATAGTAGTTTTGGAATCATTCTTACAAGGGTTCTTTTCATCTGTTTTTCAGTGAACTGGCATTTTCCCTTGTTGTATCTTATTGAACCATCGGCTCCTGCTATAAGAAGGGGGGTTCTTTTTCCGTCCGGCCTGGTAAAAAAGAGGTGCTTTGATGCAAAAACCTTTTGTCCTGAATGATCTCCTCCATGACCTCTTGCAGCCTGCTGAAAAGGTGTCATACTGTTGATCCTTTCTGTTCTGGTGTAAAGGTCATAGTCTTCCAGGTTATGGTTTCCGAAGACAAAAAAAGTTGGTTTGCCTAAAGCTGTTACTATAAAATCAACGTATTCAAGTGAAAGGTCTCCTGCGCAGAATACAGCGTCCACATCTCCGTATCTCTCTTTAAGGGTTGTTGAGTAGACTAATGGATCAATCTGGTCTGAAACGCACAGGAATTTCATTTAAAGTCCGATTTTGGCAAGTATTTTCTCAAACTGTTCTTTAGGAACAAGGACAAGAGGTCTGTTTTCTGCAAACTTTATTGCTCCTGCAGAAAATTGTGTTGTAGTACAGATAATGCCCTTTGAATGTCCCTGGGCTTTAACCATATCTACGGTTTTTCTGACTACAGCTTCTTCAATTGGTTCAGTTTCACGGTGGTATTCAACTACTGTCAGCTGCTGTCTTACATTCATCCAGGAGTCATCTTTTGCTTCTGTTGCCAGAACTGCACAGCCATAGCGGGTTGGTTCAATTTTCTGACATTCAAGCTTAAGGCCTTCCTTTGTAATCTTTTTACAGAGTTCCATAAAGTCTGTTCTTGAAGCTGTAAGGAATTCCTTAACCCCGTCATTTGTCTGAAGATCCTTGTACTGACTGAGCTTTGCACTTACGTCCCTGAACTGACGGTTTTTCTTGAATATTATGTTCCACTGCTCAAGGGCTTTATCAATAAGCCTGTTTTTTTCATAGCAGGCAGCAAGGAAGTATCTTGCATAAAGGCTTTCGTTGGAATTGTCATTTTTTGAAAGCTGAACTGCGTGTTCAAAATCTACCTGGGCCTGATCTACCTGATTTGCAATCATAAGGCAGGAACCTTTTTCTATAAGGGCCTTCTGTCTGTAAGAAGGATCCCTTTGAGCCTTTTCAAAAGCCTTTACGGCTGCCGGCAGTTCCTTACATTCCTTAAAGATTTTGCCAAGATAGTAGTAGTTTGAATAATTTTCCGGAGAAAATTTAATTGCAGTTTCTATTTCTTTTTTAGCTTCTCCATACTGTTTGCTTCTAAAGAGAAGGTAACCCATTGCTGTATGTGCTTTACCCATTCTTTTGTCTACGGAAAGGGCCTTCTGGTAAAATCCCATTGCCATAGGAGCTTTTCCCTGGGCTTCATAGATTTTTCCTACATTATAGTCATGTTCAGCATTGGAAGGGTCAAGTTTTGTAAGGAGGAGGAATTCCCTGAGGGCATCTTCATTCTGATTATATTTCTGATGAAGGGCTCCCAGCTGTTTTCTGAAGTCAATTTCAGGAATATCACCATTAAAGATGGCATTCTGATTTACGGTTTTAAATTCAATATAGGCAAGTTCCGGCTTATTATCGGTCATATAGGTTACGCCAAGCCAGTAGTGGGCTACATAATTACGTGGATCCTTGGAAATAACTGATTTTGCAATACGCTGGGCCTGCTGTATCTTTCCTTCCCGGATAAGTTTTCCAAGAGAATCAGTCTTCTGTGGTGCCGAGAAATTTTTTACAACGAAGATTGCAATTGTTATGATGATGGCAATTAAAACGCCAATTATAGCTGCATATAACATCTGAATAAAAACTCCCCAAGTATATTATTGAAAGATTAACTTCTTTGTGAGATTATGTCAAACAAGGACTATTACAAAGAGGAGATTGACTTATGAAAATATCTTGTTTTCTTCTGACTGCAGCTTTTTCTGCTTTTCTTTTAACAGGTGTAAGCCAGACCATTTCAGCTCAGTCTGCTAAAGATCCCCTTAAAGAAGGTGAACGTCTGTTCAGGCTTGATAAGACAGAAGAGGCTGTTCCTTTTTTACAGAAAGCATCATCTTCCGGTTCCGCTCCCCAGGCTTTTAATTACCTGGGCCTCTGTTATCATAAAAATGGTGAATTAAAGCTTGCCCTGGATGTATTTACAAGGGCCATTGATATTCCGGGAACAGATAAGAAAATCCTCTCATTTAATGCCGGGAACGTGTGTTTTGACCTGATGGATTATGAAAGTGCAGAAAAATGGTTTGATTCAGTCCTTGCCATAGATCCTGAATACGCTGCGGCTTACCTTAACCGTGCCAACAGCCGCCTTAATACAGGAAAAATCAGGGAAAGCCGTGATGATTATAAAAAATATCTGGAATTATGCCCTGAAGATGAACAGAAGGAACAGATAAACCTCCTTCTTACAGTTATTGAAGAAGAAATAGTTCGTCTTGAACTGGAAGAAATGGAAAAACTTTCTCAGGAACAGCGCCTTAAGGAAGAAGAAGAACGTCTTGCTGCAAAAAAAGCCGAAGAAGAGGCCCTTGCTGCAGAAAAACGCCGTAAACTTCTTGAACAGATGGCTGCTGCAATTCAGGAAGCAGAAAATAAGGCAAAGTAACACATCTGCCTTAGTCAGATTTACGTTCTTTTTACCAGAGAAAAGAGCTGCCTTTTTGTAATGGTGGTGTAAACAGGCCTTCCATGAGGACAGTGGGGGTCTGGAAGAGCCAGGGCTTTTTTTGCAAGATCTGCAGCAGTTACATCATCAAGTACAGTTCCATCCATAACAGCCTGACGGCATGCAGTAGAAGCAGCTGTTGCATGAAGAATGTCTTTAGGGTTTATTCTTTTTGTAAGCAGGTCTTTTTCAAGGTCACTCTGACTGCCTTTCCACCTTACAGGTACTGATGTAAATTCCCAGGTAAAGTCTTCAGTTTTTTTTACGGTAAAACCAGCCTGACAGAGGCTTTCCTTTATTTCTTCCAGATAATTATCATCCTGAAGTCCTGAAGTTTTTATTACATAGGGAACAAGAAGTTCCTGTTTCTGGCTTGCATCCTGAATAATCTGATCGTATAAAATCCTTTCATGGGCTGCATGCTGGTCTATCATATAGAGTACGTCATTTTTTTCTGCAATAAGGAAGGTGCCTAAAGCACTGCCTGTAAAATGAAAACCGTCTTCTCCGTCTGTGTCAGAAGGCAGGTAATTTCTTTTTGTCTGACTGCTTTCTTCATAGGAAGCTTCAAGTTCCCTGGCCAGCTCTTTTGCATAGGACTGGCTTTCTGTTTTTCTTTCAAAAAATGATGAACGGCCGTCTTTTCCCTGAGAGCCGGATACAGTTTGTGAATGAGAAATGTAGGCTGAAGATGCATTTGAATAAGAAAATCTGCCGCTTGATGCAGGACGGGTAATGTCGTAGGGAATTCTTGTGGTAGTTTTATCTTCCTGTCTTTCTGAATTTTCTGAATTATCTGACTCAGGGGAAAAAGTTATTCCTGAAACGGCGGAATTGTTTTCATTGTTGTTTTCATTGTTGTTTTCATTACCACTTGTCTGAGGGGCAGAAAACTGAAGGAAGAGGGAGTCTTTTTTGTCATCTTCCCTTTGTTCTATTATATTTTTTACGGTGTAGTGGCGGTAAAAGTTTTTTACTGTAGTACTAACTCCGTGGTGAAGTCCTGATATGTCTTTAAACCTTGCTTCTTTTTTTGCAGGGTGAATGTTAAAGTCAACCTGAGAAGGATCTACCCGGGCAAAAAGACAGGCTACAGGGTGAGTTCCATTTGGAAAATATCCGGTTGCTCCATATTCAATTGCCTGCACAAGTGAATATTCCTGAATACGTCTTCCGTTTACGTAAATATATATGTCTTTTCTTGAACTTCTGCTTACTTCCGGATCTCCAAGTACCAGGGTAAAACTCCAGGAACCGTCCGGGGCAGCTGCATGCTCTTCATAAAAAAGGCTTTCAGTTTCAAAAAGTTCCATTGCCTGAACAAATCTTTCTGAAAGACTCTGGCCTGCAGGAAAATTGAATTTTTCTTCGCCGTCTGATGTAAATGAAAAGGCAATATCCGGTCGTGGCAGGGCTTTTTCAAGAAAAGTGCTTCTGCACATAAGTCCTTCACTTGCAGGACGTTTAAGAAAGTGCCTTCTTGCCGGAAAATTTTCAAAAAGTCCGGCTGTCTGTACTATAGTTCCTTCTGCAGAAGGAGCCGGGCTTATTACATGGTCTTTTGTAACGGAGGCCTGCATTTTATAGCCACCGGAAATTATTTCCAGACGGCTTACTGCTGCCATTGAACTTAAGGCTTCACCCCTGAATCCAAGGGTTGTAAGGTTCATAAGGTCTGTTTCTGTAGAAATCTTGCTTGTTGCATGAGGGCGGGCACAGTTTTCCAGATCTTCCCTGGTCATACCGCAGCCATTATCAATAACGCGTATCCTCTCAATTCCACCCTGTGTAATTTCTACCTTGATTCTGTCTGCCTTTGAATCAACGGCATTATCCATGAGTTCTCTTATTATGGCATTAGGGCGGTCAATTACTTCTCCGGCTGCAATTTTTCTTGCAACTTCAGGATTCAGGGTTTTTACTCCACTCATTTATGAACGTGTTCCTGTAATCTGTGTTTCCGGGGCAAATAAATCCAGAAGAGGTTCTTCTCCCTTTTTAGCCCTTGCCTTTTTAGGTGCTGCAGGGGAGTCAGCAGCAGTTTCTTCTTCTTCCATTGCAGGGGAATTCATAAGAATCTGTACTTTGTTTTCTATTTTATCAAGAGTTTTTTCCAGCCCCTTTG
This sequence comes from Treponema sp., assembly GCF_024696245.1. Classification (GTDB taxonomy): domain Bacteria; phylum Spirochaetota; class Spirochaetia; order Treponematales; family Treponemataceae; genus Treponema_D. Next base: position 11,057 of record NZ_JAILGZ010000153.1, on the reverse strand, counting down.
CAAGTTTTATTCCTTCTTCAAAGTCTTTAAGGGCATCTTCAAGGGAAATGTCACTTTTTTTTATTGCTGCAGAAAGTTCTTCCAGTCTGTGAAGATCCTGTTCAAAATTATTCATCTTAGTCTCCTTGTAAGAAAAATCTTTATTCTTATTTTTTCAGTATTTTATATGCTTTTTACAGCACCTGTGTTTTTATGCTTCCTGAAGCCGGCCTGATTGTAAGGATATCTCCTTTTTTTAGAAGCGAAGCATCCCTTAAAATACTGCCGTCTTCCCTGGTTACCATTGAATATCCCCTGTCAAAAATTGTCTGGGGATTGCAGTTTTCCAGATCCTGAATGCACCTGGATATTATCTGTTTTTTATCTTCCAGAAGTCTGGTCATATTTTCTTTTAGTGTCCTTGTGGCTTCTTCAAAACGATTCAGGTAAGGCTGTTCTATATTCCTGAAGTGAAGCTCCATGTTCTGGGGTGTAAAGGTTTTGAGCATAAGTTTTAACCTTGAAAGGGATGACATTATCTGGTGGTAAAAGTCATTTTTATACCATTCAATTGTTTCCGTAATTTCAGAAAGGACAGGAACTGCCAGTTCTGCTGCTGCACTTGGAGTAGGGGCCCTTACATCGCTGGCAAAATCACAAAGGGACCAGTCTATGTCATGACCAATGGCACTGATTACAGGAATGTCTGATGCTGCAACTTCCCTGACGACAGCTTCATCACTAAAAGGAAGAAGATCTTCAAGGGAACCTCCGCCTCTTGCTATAATAAGGGTGTCACACATTTTCCAGGCATTTGCTGTTCTTATCTGTCTGATTACTGAAGGGGCTGCATCTTCTCCCTGAACAATGGCAGGAAGAACTGTAATATTGACTTTTGGATTTCTGCGGGACATAACATTCAGTATATCCCTTAAGGCAGCAGTATTTGCCCCGGTAATAACACCTACTGTTTCTGGAAAAAATGGAAGGGCTTTCTTTTTTGAAGCGTCAAAGAGTCCTTCTGCAGCAAGCTTTCTCTTACGCATCTCTATCATTTCCATGATGGCACCTTCACCGGCTTTATCCATGGAAGTAATGATTATCTGATAGTTTCCCCTCTGATTATAAACGGAAATCTTTCCCTGAACCTGAACAACCATTCCGTCTTTTGGAGTAAATTTAAGGGAAGCTGCACTGCCCCTGAACATTACTGCACTTATAACTGAGTTTTCATCCTTCAGGTAAAAATACAGGTGTCCCTGACCGGAAGGCCTGTAGTTGGAAATTTCTCCCTTAAGGGTTACGGAAGAAAAACTGCCTTCAAGAAGTGTTTTTATGAGGTTTGTAAGCTGGGTTACTGTAAGAACATTTTTTTCTGCTGTCATAATTTTCAACTGATTCTAAACATTGTCTTTATTTTGCTCAAGAGAATTCCGATAATGGAAAAGATGAAAAGTATTGTATTTTTATATGCCGGTTTTTGTACTGAATCTGTATTTGATAAGGTATTTGACTCAAAGTCTTCCTTTGACAGGGCTCTTGAATGGGCAGCTTCTGTTGATTACTGCAGCAAAATAGTTGTATTTGTTTCAGAAACTACAAAGAAGCAGGCAGAAAGTGCTGCTGCCGGTTTAGAAAAAGTTACTTTAGAGTATCTTGAAAGCTGGAATGTTTCTCAATTAATAAAAAAAATGTCTGCCCTTACAGAAGAAAATCAGTGTGATTTTGCAGTTTATTCTTTTGCAGACAGGCCTTTTCTTGATAATGGCCTTACTTCTGAAATTATAAATACTCATCTTAAATATATTGCTGAATATACAACTGCGGACGGATATCCTTCCGGTTTTGCACCAGAGGTAATTGATGCAGGTGCCTTAAAAATCATGGTGTCGTTTGCAGAGGGGGTAAAAAAGGAAGAAGGAGAAAAATTTGTTCTTCCTGGCAGTATTTTTGAAATAATGAAGGGGGATATTAATTCCTTTGATATAGAAGCTGTAATTGCACCTAAAGACTGGAGACTTTTACGTATGGAGTTTTCAGTATCTCAAAAAATAAAAAGGGAAGCCTGTATTGCTTTATACAAAACAGCAAAAGAAAAAAACATTCAGTTTACAGCTGATAAACTCAGTTACCTGGCAGAAGAAACAGCTGAGGTACAGAAAACTCTGCCTGCCTTCTATAATATTCAGATTGCAAGAAACTGTGCCATTATTGATGATTTTACTCCCTATGCCTATCAGTTTAAGAAAAAGTACGGGGCTCTTCCACTTAAAAATGGAAAAGGTCATGGACAGCTTGATATGAGCCTGGATGATTTTTCAAAAATCATATCTCAGATAGTTGCCTTTTCAGAAAGTGCTGTTGTTTCCCTTAGCGGTTGGGGTGAACCTCTTACTGTAGAAAATCTTGCAGATTATGTAAGTATAGTTCTGGCAAATCCCGGACTTTCAGTGTTAATAGAAACAGATGGTGTTCTTTTAACTCCTCAGATTGCAGAAAGTATTGCAAATATAGCCCATATAGTTCCTGTTCGTACTGACCGGGGACCTAGTGTAAGCTGGATTGTTAAGCTGGATGCAGCAACAGAAGAAAAATATGCCAGAATGCATATAAATACAGCTGATTTTGATGATGCAGAAAAGTCGGCCTTTACAAAGGCAAAAGAGGCTGTTTCAATATTGAACAATCTTTTCCCTGGAGATGTTTACCCTCAGTTTATCCGTGTTAACGAAAACGAAGATGAACTTGAGCAGTTTTACAGATTCTGGCATGAAAAAAAATCTCCTTCTTCTGGTAATCTTATTATCCAGAAGTATGATTATTTCTGCGGAAAACAGCCGGACAGAAAACCTGCAGATCTTTCTCCTCTTCATAGAATTCCATGCTGGCATCTTAAAAGGGATATGACAATTCTTGCAGATGGTAATGTTCCTTTATGTCGCGAATATGTTTTAAGTTATTCTGTTGGAAATGTTCTGGAAGAAGGTCTGGAAGCTGTATGGAATAAATTTAACGAAAGATTCCTTAAGCAGCTTAATAATGAATATGAAGATAAATGCGGAGCCTGTGATGAATATTATACCTTCAATTTTTAATCAGAATCAGGTTAATTACACCCTTATCGGAGGAAATGTTGAAGCCGGTAAAAAGTGTCTGCCTGTTACATGTATTCTTCTTAATTCTCATGCTTCCAGCTACCGCAGTGAAATATTTGAAAACCTTTTGTCTTTAAATTTTGAGAGGATTATCAGTGTAGAAGAAAGTTCTCCTATGTTTAATACTGACCAGCTGTCCCATCAGTTTCCTCAGGTAAGATTTATGATGGTTCAGGATTCTGTTACAACAGGGGACAAGATTAATATTGCAGTTGCTGAATCGGCTACACCTTTTGTACTTGTCCTTCATTCAGATTTGTGTGCTCAGAAGTTTAAGCTTAATTCTTCCCAGCTGAAGGCTTTATTAAAGCTGGACTGTTTTTGTGTTGTTCCAAAACTTAATAATGTTGATGGTAATGTAATTCCCGTAAAATTTGCTCCGGATTTAAGGAAATCTGTTTTTGAAGTTATTCCGGAATTATCTTTTAAAGATGGGGATGAAACCCTTTATTCTGCTGAATGGTGCGGCCTTTATAACAGGCAGCGTTTTATTCGTACAGGGGGCTTTGATTATACAATAACCAGTCCTTACTGGCAGAAACTGGATCTTTTTATGAGAAGCTGGCTCTGGGGGCAGAGGACTATTATTTCTTCATACCTGGATTTTACTTTTTCTCAGGAATATGAAAGTAACGAAATTACTGCTGACCTTTCATATCTTCGTTTTTATCTTAAGAATCTTATGCCTGTTTATAAGGAAAACGGAGCTGTTATTCCAAAGCTAAGTTTTTTTCCTTTTAATTTAAGAAATAAATGTGGTTTTACGGAATCATTAAGTCAGTTTAATGATGCAAGACGCTGGGTGTCAGAAAACGGAAGCTGTTTTACTACAGATGCAGCAAGCCTTGTTCAGAACTGGAATTCAATAGGGGAATAATAAAGTGAAAACGGTTGTAATTGCTCAATGCAGACTTTCATCTACAAGACTTCCAGGTAAAGCTCTTTTACCTCTGGCAGGAAAACCAGTCCTGGAATGGGTTCTTGCAGCCATGAAAAAAGTAGCGGCAGATGATTATTATCTGGCCCTTGATTATGATAGCGAAAGTGCCCTTCGTCCTGTAGCAGAAAAATGCGGCTGGAATGTTTGTGCCGGACCTCTGGAAGATGTGCTTGCCAGGTACCTGAAGGCTATAGATGAATCAAAAGCTGATCTTGTTATCAGGGCAACCTGTGATAATCCGTTTTTGTTTTATGAAGCTGCAGATTCCCTTCTTAAGGAATTTTTGCGAAGGGAACAGACCAAGCCTTCTGATTATATGACTTATACAGGTCTTCCTCATGGAAGCGGAGTAGAAATATTTAAGGCTTCTTCCCTCAGACTGGCGGCAGAGGGTAATGATTCTCCTTATGATCATGAGCATGTAGGCCCGTCCCTTTACAATCACAAGGACCGCTTTATATGTGAATTTTTAAAAGCTCCAAAACGCTGGTTTTATCCAGATTTAAGGACAACTATTGATACTCCTTTTGATTACTTTAAAGCCGTCAATCTGGCTGATGAAGTCATTTTAAAAAGAAAGACAAAAGATGCTTTTACTACAGAAGAAATCCTTGATGGTTTATCAGCAGAAAGTGTAAAGAATCCTGTTCTTTTTGTTCCCTGTGTACAGAAGGGAAGAGGTACCGGTCATTTAAGACGTTGTCTTGAACTTGCCCTTAAAACCAGGGGAAGGGTTTATATTCCATCCGATTCTTCCCTTGAAGAAACGTCTCTTCTTCTTTCTGAATACAAAGACAGGGGGCTTAAGGATATTCAGATAACAGATTCACTTGCTGATATGGAAAACTATGCCCTTGTTGCAGCAGATCCTTTTATTTCTTCTCCTGATGAATTATATAAATATTCAGCAGCTACTAAAGTTCTTTCCATTGATGATGGAAGTAACAGGACAGTTAATGCTGATTATCTTTTAAAAATAATTCCTTCCCTTGAAAATAAAAAATCTGTAAATCTTAGTGAACCGGCCTTTATTCCAATGCCGGAAAATAAGAAAAAGGAAAATAAAGCCAGAAAAGATGTAAAAAAAGTCATTGTTTCTGTCGGCGGAGAAGATCCCCTTAATCTGGCAGAAAAAGCTGCAGTTTTTATGGCTGACAGCGGATATAAAGTTACTCTTGTAAAAGCAAATGCAAGAAAAGAAAAACTTCACGATGTAGAGTTAATTACAAAAATTGATAATCTTAAAGAACATCTGGCTGATTACGATCTTTGTATTACTCATTTTGGTTTTACAGCCTTTGAAGCTCTTGGGGCCGGAATAAAAACAATTCTCCTTTCTTCCAGCGATCTTCATGAAAAACTTGCAATTAAATACGGTTTTCCCTGCGTAAGAAAAGGACAGCTTAATAAGGATAATCTTTTAAAAGCTGTAGAAGAATCTTTTTCTGCTTCTCCTTCCATTGATTTTTCAAGTCAGAAAGACCTTCCGTCTTTTATAAAGGAAGTTGCTGCCGGAAAAAAATATCTTTGTCCTGTCTGCCGTAATAAGGATTCCTTTAATGATGAAGTTATAGCCAGAACTGCTGACCGTACCTTCAGACGCTGCAAGTGCTGTGGTATGCAGTATATTTCTTATACAAGACAGAATGTTCAGACTGAATATAATCATGATTACTTTTTTGATGATTACAAAAAACAGTATGGAAAGACTTATCTTGATGACTTTGATTCAATAAAAGTACAGTGTAAAAGAAGAATGTCTGTAATTGATTCAATATACAGAAGGCATCGTGCCCTTTCCCAGCCTGTAATTCTTGATATAGGATGTGCCATGGGGCCATTCCTGCAGGCAGCTTCTGAAGTTCAGTGGATGTCTTATGGAACAGACATTTGTAAGGAAGCCGTAGAATATATACAGCAGGAGCTTAATTTTCCTGCATCCTGTTCTGCTTTTCCTGATTTTGATTCAATTCAGGAATTTGGAATCGATCAGTTTGATGCAGTAACCATGTGGTATGTAATAGAACATTTTCAGAATCTTGACAGCGTATTAAAGGCAGTTTCATCTTTAGTAAAGAAAGGTGGTATTTTTGCCTTCAGCACACCTTCTGCTTCGGGGGTAAGTGCAAGGTATAACCGGGATTCCTTTTATGAAAATTCTCCTGCAGATCATTATTCCCTCTGGGAACTTGATAAGGCTAAGGGCATATTAAGCCGCTATGGTTTTAAGGTTGTTCAGATTGTTTCTACCGGTATTCACCCGGAACGTCATCCTTCCGTAATAAAGCATAAGTGGACAGAAAACGATATTCAGTTCAATATGCTCAAAACCGTAATGAAGTTAAGGAAAAGCGGGGATACTTTTGAAGTTTACTGCCGTAAGATATAGGGGTTGATAAATTATGGATAAAGAAAAAGATTATATTCTTATTTTAGGAGCAGGTTTGATGCAGCTTCCTTCCATTGAGGCTGCAAAGGAACTTGGTTATAAGGCCCTTGTAATTGATGCAGATCCTTCTGCTGTTTGCGTACATGCAGCAGACAGATTTGAAAATATAGACCTAAAGGATAAAGAAAAGATAGCAGAGCTTGCTCTTTCCTTAGGTTCATCCTTAAAGGCTGTTTTTACCGCAGGTACTGATTTTTCTGCATCTGTTGCTTATGCGGCAGAAAAAGCATCTTTACCTGGACATTCTTATGAAGCCTGTCTTAATGCCAGTAATAAAGTTTTAATGAGGGGATGCTTTAAAAAAAATGGAGTTTCTTCTCCTGAATTTACTAAAATATCCAGGGGTACTATTGCTCAGTTTTTAAGTGACGGCAGACTGGATAAAATGGAATTTCCTAAAGTAATAAAACCTGTAGATAACATGGGTGCCAGGGGCTGTCGTTTAATAAGGAATAAAAAAGAATTTCTTCCTTCTGTAGAAGAAGCTGTCCGTAATTCAAAAACATCCTGTGCAATTCTTGAGGATTACATGGAAGGTCCTGAATTTTCAATAGACGCCCTCGTATATGACGGAACTTTTACAATTACAGGTTTTGCAGACAGACATATTTATTTTAGTCCTTATTTTATAGAGCTGGGGCATACAATGCCTTCTGTTATAGATGAAAATAAGAAAAATGAACTTATCAGAACTTTTGCTCAGGCAGTTAAAGCCCTTGGCCTTACAAGGGGGGCAGCAAAGGCTGACATAAAATTTACACAGAATGGCCCTATGATTGGAGAAGTTGCAGCCCGGCTGTCCGGAGGCTATATGTCAGGCTGGACCTATCCTTATGCTTCAGGTTTGAATCTTACAAAGGAAGCCATGAAACTTTCTTTAGGTCTTAAGGCAGATGAACTTGAGAAATTAAGGCAGCCTGTAAATATTGCCGGGGATCTTCCTTTTAAAATTTATGAAGTACCCTGTGTTAAAGTAAGTGCCGAAAGGGCATGGATTTCCATTCCGGGTAAAGTTGAATCCCTGATAAATGTTAAAAAAACAGAGAGCCTTCCTTTTGTAAAAAACGTCCTCTATAGAAGTTTACCGGGAGCCAGTGTTGATTTTCCAAGAAACAATGTTTCTAAGTGTGGAAATGTTATTTCTTTGTCTTCCAGCTATAAGCTTGCCTGTCAGGGGGCAGAAGATGGTGCAGCGTCAGTACTTTTAAGGCTTAAGCCCTGCTGTCAGGAAACAGATATTTTTCTTAAAGGTTTTGAACGTCCTGATGAAGAAGGTTTTCCATACAGTGCTTTTAATATTAATGATTCACAAAAACTTCTTCTGGAAAATTTTGCCCTGTCAGCACCAAAGCTTAATACTTCATCATCTGTATACAGTATTTTTGCCAGTGAGTTTCCGGAAGATTTAATGAATATGGTAGATTTTAATCACAGAACACTGGGAGAAAGCTTAAAGCTTTTTGACCGTTACGGGGGAGTTCATTGTGAACTTGACAGCAGGGACTTCTGTAATGCACTTATAAGGGGTGGTATTCAGGGAATTCTTTATCTTGCCGATTCAAAATGTAACAGTAAAAAATAATAAGGGAAAAATATGCTGGACAGAAGAAAATTTTTTGCATTTTTAATATCTCTTTTAGCATTTACAGGTGGTGTCCTGCTTTTTGCCGATGAAAAACTTTCTGAATATGCAGAAAAGGCAGGTATGGATCTTTATTATGACCCCCTGAATGCTACCGGAAGCCTGGAAAAGGATGGGCATTATATAAACTTTTCTTTAGCTGCCGGAATTCCTTCCGTAAAGGATTCTTCAGAAATTATGACGGAAAGCGGTCCGGCCCTTAATGACCGGGTTATTCTTGCAAATCCTAAATATCTTGAAAGTGCCAGGGATTTTTTTGATATGGAAGCCCAGGCAAATCCATACAGAATTGGTGCCATTCTTATAGATCCTGGTCATGGTGGAAAAGATCCGGGGGCAAGTGCTACCCATAAAATAAACGGAAAAAACGTTAAGGTTGTAGAAAAAGACGTAAACCTTTCTGTAGGTTTAAAACTCTATGATCTGCTTAAAAAGGCTTATCCGTCAAAAAAGATTCTGATGACAAGAAGTACGGATGTATTTTTGTCTTTAAGTCAGCGTACGGAAATTGCCAATTCTGTAAAACTTGGTGAAAATGAAGCGGTTCTTTATGTTTCTATACATGTAAATGCAAGTCTTGATAAAAAAGCATCAGGATATGAAGTCTGGTATCTTTCTCCAGGTTACAGAAGGTCTGTAATTGATTCAAAGACTGTAGAAGGAGATCAGTCTTTAATTCCTATATTAAACAGCATGATGGAGGAGGAATATACAACTGAATCAATTCTTATTGCAAAGTTTATTATGGATGGAATAGCAGCTCAGGTAGGAAAACTAAGTTCTTCCAGGGGAATTAAGGCTGAAGAATGGTTTGTTGTCCGGAATGCAAAAATGCCAAGTGTTCTTATTGAGACAGGCTTTCTTACAAATCCTCAGGAGGCAGCTTTACTGGCAGATGACGCCTACTTGAAAAAGCTTTCCCTTGGAATGTATAATGGTTTACAGGCGTTCGTGGAACATTTTGAACGCTCAAGAGGATTTACCGGGGTAAAATGAACGTTCAGAAAGTAAAAAAACTTATTCCGCTGATTTCTATAGGAATTTTTGCAGGAGCATTGATTTATTCAATAATTCAGTTAGGATTTAATGAGAAGCGTGACAGACGTGTGTTTTATTTTAATTCATACGACAAGTCTTCCAGAATAATGGAAGTCCGCTATCTTGCAAAAAATCCCGTTCAGGGAAAAATCTGCTGCTATATTGACGATGTTCTTCTGGGGCCGCTTACAAACAGAAGCAGGAGAATTTTTCCAAGGGGTACTTCAGTTGAGTTCTGTTTGCAGAAGGGCAGGGACCTTCATGTTGGTTTAAGCAGGGATGCCCTTAAGTATTCAGAAGAATTAAAGGATCTGAGCGGTAATATCGCTTTGTTTAAGTACAATATTGTGAAGAATTTCACAAATTTGGATAAAATTTATATATACATTGATGGCCATGAGATTCCTTAAAAGGGGGATTCAACTTATTTTTGAAAACGGTGCGCTTTCTGTTTTCAAAAATAAGTTGACAAAACTTTTCAGTTAAGGGATACTGTGATTACAAGGCTACATCAATGTGTAATAAGAGGAGCTTCGAATGAAGAAGATTTTAGTTTTAACTGCCGCTGCTATGTTAGCAGGTTTCGGTTTCGCAAAGGAATCAACACTTATTGATTTCACTCAGCTTGACGCTGACTGTTGTGCCGATGAAAACGGAAACTCTACTGAAAATAGCAGAACTGTAATGGATTTTTCTGTAGCAGCTGGTGCAACATTCACCAGTGATCAGAAAGCACTTATGAGAACTTCTTTGGCTTTGCCTAACTGGGAAGTTGTTCTTAACTCATCATCACAGAACGTTACAAGTGTTGCTCTTTCAACTGTTGTAGCAGCACCAGTAAAAGAAAGTGCAGACGTTCCTTTCGCAGGAAAGAACGTAATGGGTGTACGTGTGCTTTTCCCTACATGGAATAACAATTCAAATGCAAAAATCGTTCCACCATTTGAGATTCAGGCTTATGAACCATTATCTGATGCAGATGCAGACGGTAATCGTAGCGAACCTACAGATGAACAGAAAGGTAAATATCTTTTTGAAGATGGATACGGTCTTGTAAAGAATGTTGGTACTTTGAAGTCAATTGCTGTTACAACAATGGGTATGAACTATCCACACCAGCTTTATGTTCTTCTTAAGGACAACGATAACATCGAACGCCGTTACCTTATGGGTAACCTCCTTTTTGACGGCTGGAAAACTCTTGTATGGACAAACCCTGATTACATTTCAGAAGTTCGTACACGTGAAATCAGAATCTATCCAATCTATCCACGCGGACTTCCATTTGTTAAGTTCTGTGGATTCCAGGTTACACGTGATGCACGTGATGATGGAGACAACTACATTGGTTACTTCAAAGATGTAAAAATCATCTATGACCTTGCAGTACTCTCTTCTGACCGCGACATTGATGATGAAGACTTGTGGCAGATTGTTACAAAGAAAGAGCGTGACCGCCAGAATTCTGAAATGAACAAATTCGGAAGCAAGCAGGTTAACCGCTATATCGAAAAAGAAAAGATGGCAAAAGAAAATGAATTCTCTTCTTCACTTGAAGAAAACTCAGATTCTAATGCACAGACATCTACAGGAGCAGCTAAATAATTTAGCTTCTTCTAATAAAAGCCGTCCTCTGGGGCGGCTTTTTTTTTATTTTAAATTTGTAAAAATAATAATAATCTAATACTGAACTTAAAATGAATTGAAATTCTTTATAAAGCGGTTACAATTATTATACAGGAAGAAGAATGAACAAAAATATTCCAAACAAAGAAAGACTTTTTTCTATTTACAACTCATATACTCCGGTTTTTACAGATGTACTGGCCAAAATTGAAGCTAAATTAAAGGATG
>NZ_JAILGZ010000092.1 GCF_024696245.1 Treponema sp. | reverse complement strand
TCTGACAAATATGCATCAGGAGTTTTCTGGGCCTCTGTTCCAGGAGCAATTGTACTTCTTGCCGTAGTAGTCCTTGTTTATTCATTTGTATATGATAAATTCATTATTATAAAGAAAGTGGAGGAATAAATGCTTTTTTCCATAATTTTCTATACATTGCTGTCTTCTGCTGTATTTATTTACGGAATTGGACTTTCAAGACTTACATTTTATTCTCAGAGTCCAAGATTATATTTTATAAAACTTTTTAAGATGCTGTGTACTGTCAGTGCCACCTCATCTTTGTCTTATTTATTTTCAGTTTATCTGCTTGGAAAAAATAATCTTCAGGATATGTTTCCATTTATCTCGGTATTAATTCTTCTTACAATCTCTGCCTTTATCGAAACAATATTAAGGTTAAGTACAAGAACAAGTACAGCTGAATATGCCCTTTCTTTCCTTTCAATAATTCTGGCTATGGGTGAAAGCAATTCTTTAAGTGAATGCGTAATAATTTCCTGTGCCTGCGTACTTTCTTTCTTTATTCTTGTTCCTGTTATTAATACAATCAGAAAAAGGGCAGCTGCAACCGGTAAAAATCCAATGGATATTTTTATTGTTCTTATTACCTTTGCCATTATTATGATTACAAGTTTATGGTGGAACACTTCATGGCTGAACAGTGAGGTATTTAAATGATTGTTTCTATTTTATTTTTGTTTTTATTTTTAATAGTTATCAGTGCCCTCTTGTTTTTTATTTTTCTTTTCCTCATACCTTCTTTAAAAGCCCAGAATATAAATACATCTTCCCTTGTATTTTCAAGACTTGAAGAAAACGTTCTTTCTACAATTCAGGAAACACCTGCAGAAAAAGCAAAAAAAGTTGCCATCATAAAAAGTGAAGAGGGCAAAGCTGCTGATTTTACATATTCAGGAATTAAAGACTGTTGGATTTACTTTAAAAGTTTTGAAAAGGGTGGTATTTATAAAAATAATTGTATTGGTTTTGGCAGCTGCATAAAAAGCTGTACAAGAAATGCAATTCAGCTGGTAAACAATAATGCCAGAATTACAGCCTTTTGTGATGGTTGTGGAGAATGTTTGTCATCCTGTCCTAAAAAACTTATAACTTTAATGGAAAGACAAAAAAAATCAGAAGAATCACTTCAGGACAAAGGAAAGCTCTTTAAATTGATGAAGAAATGGTATAGAATTCTAAGACAGGATAAAGCATAAAGTAATGGCCCTTAATTATTGTATACAGATTTCTTCTGAAGAAGCTTGTTACCAGGACGTTCAGACAATTGAAAAAGCTTATCAGCAGAACTTCAAAACAGCAGTAAGTTTTCTCTATTCTCATCCTTCTTTTCCGGTAACCTTATCTGTTAACGGGGTTGTATTAAGCTGGATAAAAAAAACTCATCCGGAAGTAATCGAAGTATTAAGGGAACTTTTAGTAAGAAAACAAATTGAACTTTTAGGCGGTGGTTATTATTCTCCAGTTTTTCCCCTTCTTTTTCCTGTAGACAGAAGCGGTCAGATAGAAAAGCTTACAACTACTTTACGGGAAATTACAGGTAAACGTCCTACAGGTATTTCTATTTTTTATGATATTTGGGATCCTTCCTTAATTTCTACCTTTCAGTCCTGCGGAATGGAATATATAATTCTGGACAGTACTTTAATTCCTTCAAATAAATCATCCTATCTGCCTTTAATTGTCAGTGAACAGGGCAGGTCCCTTAAAGTAATTTCTTCTTATAAAAATCTTTTACCTCTGGAAAATGAAAGTGGGGAAGATTACGTAAAAAGACTTGCTGTTACAGATAAAAATTCTTCTAATCAAATAGCCGTTCTTCCTTTTAAATTCTCAGACTTTGTTAAGTTTATAAAAAGTGACGCAGGAAAGTATCTGACAGCTTTGCTGGATAAGGAAGACCAGACAGATGTTCTTTTTACACTGCCTGCAGTTTACTTAAAAAAGGCAACTTCCTTTATACGTTCCTACATTCCTGCAGGAATGAATTTTGAAGCAGCTCAGTGGGCTAAAAAAGCTTTTGTTAAAAGTGAAAATAAATCCCGTTTTCCAATAACCATTCACGATTATCTTAATACCTATACAGAAAATAAGAAACTCTGTGACCGTATGATGTTTATAAGCATGCTTATTTCTCAGTGTCATGGAGGAGATAAGGTTAGAAAACATGCAGCCAGTGACAAATTATGGCAGGCTCAAAGCGGCTATAACTTTATAAACGTTCCTTCAGGAAGTCCTGCAATAGCAGAACAAAGACAGAATGCCTATAAAAATCTTAATGAAGCAGAACTTTTAATCCGGCAGTGTAAAAATCAGCCTTTCCAGGAATCCTTTACTTCTTATGACTATAACACAGACGGTCTTAATGAATATCTCTTCCAGATGGAAAATCTTAATGCTGTAATTGACAGAAAAGGTGGTATTGTAGAAGAACTTGATTCTATAGTTTCCTTTTATAATTATGCAGCAAGCCTTTCCCGCCTGGAAAACTTTGATGGATGCCGTGATTTTTATAACAGAGGTCTTTTTGTTGAACACCTTCTTGATGATAACGATTTTGAAACATACATAAAGGAAAAGAAAACAACTTCCCAGGTCTTCAGCCAGACTCTCTTTGAAGAAAAAAAGATTGATACTAAAAGATTCTATCTTTTACTTGAAGGCAAGGGTATCTATTCATCATTAAAAATGCCTGTGTCCCTGCGTAAAAGCTTTACCGTAACTTCCAGCGGCTTTATGGTTCAGTACATACTTAAAAATGAAAGTCCGCTTTCATTAAAAGGCAATTTTGTATCAGAACTTAACTTTACTCAGACAAATTTTGCTTTATCAGACAACGAACTTCAGTATACCCTTGAACTTCTTGAAAAGGGTGGTACTAAGAAAGAAAGTGTAAACGATTGTATCTGTCTTAAAAAAGAAAATATTTCAAACATACTTGTTAAGGATAAAAAAAGCGGTCTTTGCTTTGTTATTGAACCAAATGAAGAATGTAATGCTTCTTCTGCAATAATTGATTTCTCAAGACCAACTGATAATGATCAGGAATGCAAAAAAACATCCCGAACCCTTGTAACATCCCTTTACTGGAATGTAGACCTTGGTCCGGGAATGGAAATGGAAAAAAATATCAATCTTAGCGTAATAAGCGTAAAAAAGAATAAAAAATAAAAATTAACGCCCTGAAATCTTTTTTAAAAGAACCCTGTGCCACCAGGCCCTGAATCTTTCTGCAAGACAGTAAAGTTTATACCAGTTATTTTTTAAAACATAGTCGTAACTGCCTGGTCTGTGAATGATATCTCCACCAAAACCGGTCTTAAACAGATACAGTCCGTGCATTGGATGATCAGGATCATCACTTGGAGGCATACCATAAAAATCATAGCTTGGACAGCCATATTTTTTTGCATCACAAATAGCAGTCCACTGTAAAAGGTAAGCCGGCATTAGATTTCTTTTTATATTACCGCTTGCTCCATAAAGATAAACAGCTTCCCCCTGACAAAAAAGGGTAATAATTCCTGCAAGATAATCATTTTCATGTCTGGCAAGATAAAGTTTTACAGAAGGATTGTTTTTATCTTCTGCGCTTTTCTTTAAAAGGTCAATATAATACTTTTTACCATGAAAGCTTACCCCATCACGACGGGAAGTTGTTTCAAAGAGGGAATAAAAAATATCAAAATACTTTTCAAAATCACTGTGGCCGGCGTCATAACATTCAGTTACCACACCTTTTTTAGAAGCAAGCCTTACATTGTAACGCCATTTGTTTTTCATGCCTGCCATAATTTCTTCTTCTGATTTACTCAGATCAAGAACAGTGGTATCAGGCGGCTGTACAGCAATTTTACTGTGCTTAAGAGCCTTACATCCTGCTTTTTTACACAGGGCAGGGGAAGCTTTTATAAATTTATCCCTTTCTTCAGTATCAGAAAAATCAACAGGAAAATCATATCTGATACACAGGGTATTTTCCGGAAGTAAAGCTTTAATTTTCTGAGAGAGAAGATTTACATTGTTAAAAAATGCAAGGTCATTTTCTAAAGAATGACTGCCAATATATTCAGGTGCCATTGGAACATAGGCAATGGAAAATTTCTTTACTTTTAATGAAAACTCTCTTGTCATTAAAGAAATGTGAGAGTTCCCATCATCAAAGTAAATAGGGTTCCAGCCATGCTGTCCCTTAAAATCGCACCAGAATTTTTCCTGAAGAAATCTTTTTTTCTGCATGGCAGTATCAGTTGACCTCAGAGTCTACAGTATAAACAGTTGTAATTTCCTTACCATCAGCAAGAAGTTTGACATTGTCAATTTTTACAACCTTGTTGCAGACTTTTATCTGTACCTTAAAGAAATCATCAGCAGATATTTCTTCAGGTTTTACAGCATTTACATCACTGCCTTCAAGTACAATTTTAGTACCAGGTTTTGCCCATGAAACATCAAGTGGTTCAACCCTGTCCTTACCATTTTCATCTTTATAATCAGCTGCAAGAAGCATACCGTGGCTTTCTATTCCACGCATTTTTCTTGGAGCAAGATTAGCAGCAAGAACAATTGTTTTTCCAAGAAGTTCTTCGCTCTTAAGATATGGCCTTAATCCAGACTGAATGATTCTTTCTTTTCCACTTCCATCATCAAGAGTTTCCACATAAAGTTTATCACTGTCAGGATTGTTTTCAATCTTAATAATTTTAGCAGCTACAAGTTCAATATTTTTGTTAAAGAACTCTGCCTGATTTTCTGCTAATACAGGCTCAGCTTTTGGAGCAGCTTTTTTTTCTGCCTTCTTATTCTTTTTTTCTTCCCTTGCTTTCTGAGAACCTGAGAACTTTTCCTTAAAGGCATCTGCAGTTTTCTGATCAAGAGGTGTAAAGAATACAGCAGGATTAGTAACAGTAGAAAGGCCTTCTGTCTTTCCAAGATCGCTCCAGTTTAATCCACCGGCAACAGGATTTTCACCAAATTTAGGTTCACTGATTGTCTTTCCAAAATAAGAAAGAATTGTTTCTGTAAACTGAGGCATATATGGATGAGCCATAATCATAAGGTCTTTTATCATATAGCAGAGATTATGAATAAGCTTTGCTGCTGCTTCAGGATTTTCTGTACGTGTCTTCCATGGTTCACCATCCTGGAAAGCTTTATTTCCTATATCAGAAATTGCAAAAATTTCATGAAGGGCATCTTTAAGGTCTGCCCATTCAAGACTTTCTGTAATTTTAGCTTCATGTTCACGGATTTTTGTCCATAATTCTTCATCAACAGGAGCTTCCGGAATCTTTGAATCATAATAGCGGGAAACAAAGAGAAGGGTACGGTTTACAAGATTTCCCAGGTTTCCAATAAGTTCTCCATTATACTTTTCCCTGAAATCCTTCCATGTAAACTGGTAATCCTGTTTTTCCGGACGATTGTAGAAAATATAGAATCTCCATGCATCAGCTTTAATTCCTGTTTCAATTGCATCAGTTCCAAAAACACCTACACCACGGCTCTTTGAAAACTTTCCTGATTCATAATTAAGATATTCAGTAGATGACATGTGATAAAGTTTAGTCCAGTCATGGTTTGAACCAAGAAGAGTACATGGGAAAATAACTGTATGGAAAGGAATATTATCCTTACCGATAAACTGAAAGAGTTTAACGTCATCTTTTCCTTCTGCTTCCTTACTTTCTGAAGGAAGCCACCAGCTCTTCCAGTCAAAGGATGGCTTGCTCTGCTCAATAAGTTCGTCTGCAAGCTGCTTTGTAATGGACATATATCCGATTGGAGCATTAAACCATACGTAGAATACTTTATTTTCGTATCCATCTTTTGGAACAGGAATACCCCATTTTAAATCACGGGTAATGGCACGTTCATTTAAACCATCCCTGATCCAGGCTTTTGTTATATTTATTGCATTATCAGACCATTTACCATCAACACTGGCTTTTTTCATCCATGAATCAAGACGTCCGCTGATAGAAGGAAGATCTATATAAAGATGTTTTGTTTCCTTTACAATTGGAGTAGAGCCACAGGTTGCACATTTAGGTTCCTTTAATTCTACAGGATCAAGAAGGGAACCACAGTCATCACACTGATCACCTCTTGCTTTAGTTGAACCGCATTTAGGACAAATTCCATGTACATAGCGGTCAGCAAGGAACATTTTACAGTTAGGACAGTAAAGCTGACTGTTTGTATGCTCCTTTATAAAACCATTTGAATCCAGATCTTTAAAAAGCATCTGTGTAATTTCAGTACATTCGTCATTTGAAGTTCTTCCGAATTTATCGAAATTAATATGGAACCAGTCATAAATCTTTGTATGCTCACCATAATAATAATCACAAAGTTCACGGGGAGTTTTCTTCATTTCGATAGCACGGGTTTCTGTAGCTGTTCCGTATTCGTCAGTTCCACAGACATACATAGTGTCATATTCACGGCTGCGGCAAAATCTTGCAAAAACATCTGCACTAAGCATCTGAATAAGATTACCCAGGTGAGGAATATTATTAACGTAAGGTAATGCGGAAGTTACAAGTCTTCTCTTTTTCATTTTTTTTCTCCAGTCCTATTTTTTAATAAATTTAATAAAGTCAGGTAAAATTTTAATTTAATTTTTCCTTTACCTCTTTTACAACTTCGCGCATAAGTGAGCCGCTACCTTTTTTAAGGACCAAAGCCTTACCATTTTTAATTACTACAGTAAGACCTTCAACTCCGCAAAGTGCAACAGGTATATCAGAATAAACAAAATTGTCTTTTGATTCAACTTCTACAGTATTTTCGTTTTTATCAAAAAGTTTTTCAAAGGCATCCCAGCTGCCTACATCATCCCAGCCAAAATCAGCACTTACAACTACAGCTTTAGAAGTTCTTTCTGCAATGGCATTATCAACAGCAATAGACTTTACGCCTTTATATGCTTCTTCCATAGCCTTCCACTGAGAAATATATTTAATACCATTCATGTTTTCTTCTAAAGGAAGATTATTTTCCGTAAAATCAGTAAAGGCATTTGCTACATCAGGTTCACAAAGAGCCATTTCATTTTCAAAAAAGTCTGCAGTAAAGCCAAACATTCCGCTGTTCCAGCAGTATTTTCCTGATGCAAGGTAGGATTTAGCAGTTTCAAGGTCAGGTTTTTCCTTAAACTGTTCAATTTTGTATACATCTTCAGAAAGATTTTGCAATTCTTTCATAGACTGACCCATTTTTATATAACCATAGCCGGTGGATGGTTCCGTAGGTTTAATGGCAAAACAAACAAAATTGCCTTTTTCTGCTGCTTCTGCGGCTTTTTTTGAATCAGCAACAAATTTTTCTACAGGGCTGATAATATGATCACTGGCAAGTACAAGAATATTATGTGTAAAAGAAGGGTCACTTAATTTCAAATATTTAGATGCAAGAAGAAGAGGTGCTGCTGTGTGGCGGGCACAAGGTTCAGCTATAATAATAAGATCCTTACAAATCTTTTCCCACTGTGCTTCATTTACAAACTTCTTAAGTCCGGCACACTGAAGGGTCATTTCTTTTAAAATATCCTGACGGGTAAGGATAAGAATCTTTCCTGCAGGAGAAACTGCAAGTGAACGTACTACTGCACTTTGCAGAAAAGACATTCCATTCTGAAGGGAAAGAAACTGTTTAGGAAAGTCAGCTTTAGAAGCAGGCCAGAGTCTTTCTCCAAAACCTCCTGCAAGAATCACAATATCAGTAAAATTAGAAGCCATGATATTCTCCAGAAAAATTTAATATTTAAACTCTGTCCAGACAGAATTTACAAAAAGTCTTGATTCTGTTAATAAAAGAAGTTTCTACACGATCACCGATAAATGGAATTTTTGGGGCATCAACAGCACCTGCGCCATAAACAATCCAGTCATCTCCGTCTCTAAAGGCAATAATAACAGATTTCTGTTCACCTGGAGAAACGCAGTCAATCTTATCCTTATATCTGAGTTGATTAAGGTTTGTAGAAACAAAATAAAATGAATCTTCAGTACGTTCAATCTTCATTTCTGTCTTAATGATACCAAAAGGACTCATTTTAAGATTTGCAGTAACTGTTCTTACACCGTTTTCAGTAACATCAGAAAGCAGTTCTGCTGATGAATAAAGGTCAAAATAACGTTCGTGTTCTTCTGACCAGTAGGGAATTCCAACATAGGAATCAAGGTCTGTAATTATTTCTTCCATAATTTCCGGCAGGTCTTCATAATCATCATAAGAAAATTTCTGAACGGCTTCTGCCATATAAGAAGGATCCAGGTCTTTCATTACAGATATGGCTCTTTTACAAAGGGGATTTGAATCTGTAATGCACATATTCTTTACTTTACCAGTGTTTTTAAGCAGTGTTTTACCGCTTTCGATTGTCTTTTTTTCAGAAGAAGTAAGTTTGGAATTAAAAGGTGATGCACTTATTAAAGCAGCACTTAATATAAATATAGAAAATACAACTGTCTTTTTCATAGTCATTCCTCCATTATAATTGTAATCTTTATTTGTGTAAACAAAGGTAATGATGTATAATTACAATATAAATGAAAAATTTAAAAAGAGGTAAACTATGGCTATTTCAGCATATATCAAAGAAACCATGAGCAATAAAAGTGCCGGTGTAATCAGAAAAATGTTTGAAGAAGGACTTAAGCTCAAAGCCCAGTATGGAGAAGACAAAGTATTTGACTTTAGTCTTGGAAATCCAGACCTTGATCCACCTGCAAAAGTAATCGAAACAATAAAAAAATGTGCAGAAGACACATCCAGGAATATTCACGGTTACATGCCTAATGCCGGATATCCTGAATGCAGGGCAGCAATGGCACGTAAAACTTCCATGGAGCAGGGAGTAGATATTCCGGGAGACTGTGTAGTAATGGCAGTAGGTGCTGCAGGAGCCCTTAACTCTTTGTTTAAGGCTATTCTTAATCCAGGAGACAATGTTATTGTTCCGGCCCCATTTTTTACAGAATATCGTCATTATGTTAAAAACTACGGCGGTTCCCTTATAGAAGTGCCGGCTGCAGAAGATTTTTCCATTGATGTAGAAGCAATCAGCAGATCCCTTAATGAAAAAACAGCTGCAGTTCTTATTAATTTACCTAACAATCCAACAGGAAGAGTTTATTCAGAAGAAAATATTAAGGCATTATGTGCAGTTCTTGAAGAACATGGTAAAAAATGCGGCAGAAAGCCTTATCTTATTCTTGATGAACCATACAGGGCAATTGTTTACGATAATGTAAAAGTTCCTGCAGCTTTTCCTCTCTATGATTCAAGTGTTGTTGTTACATCTTTTGCAAAGAATCTCAGTCTTCCAGGAGAGCGTCTTGGTTATGTATGTGTAAATCCAGCATGTCCGGACAAGGCAGATCTTATTGCAGCTGTAATTTTCTGTACCCGTGTACTTGGCTTTGTAAACGCACCAGCTTTATTCCAGAGAGTTGTTGCTCAGAGTTATGATGCACCATGCGATTATTCCCTTTACAAAAAGCGCCGTGATGAACTTATGGAAATCCTTGATGAAGCCGGAATCCAGCACCTTGTACCGGAAGGAGCTTTTTATATGTGGTGCAAGGCTCCTGATTATTTTAAGGGTGATGATATGGCATTCTGCGATTACCTTAAAAAATACATGATTCTTGGTGCTCCTGGCTCAAGTTTTGGTGGACCAGGCTGGCTCAGACTGGCTTACTGTGTAAGTGAAAAAACAATTCTTAACAGTAAGGATGCATTTGTTCAGGCAATGAAAGATCTCAAAAAATAGAACTCTTGTTTTCATAGGGTTAAGGAGTGTAGTTATATGAAAATTCTTATGGTTACCGCAGAAGCAGTTCCTTTTGCAAAGACAGGCGGTCTTGCAGATATGGTAAGTGCCCTTTCAATTCAGCTTGCAAAAGAAGGTCATGATGTAAAAATTGTTATGCCAAGATACTATAAAATTGACAGAAAAAAACTTGAACTCCTTCCAGGCCCTATGGCTATTGCAGCAGGTAACGAAGAAACCTGGTCTGCCGTATACAAGACAAAAATGCCTGGTGAAGAAAGAGTTGAAGTTTATTTTATAGACCATGAACAATGCTACGGAAGGGACGGCATTTATGGAGTTGCAGGAGAAACTGACTTTCATGACAATCCATACCGTTTTGCTGTCCTTAATCATGGTGCCTTTCAATTATGCAGAAAACTTGGCTGGTATCCGGATATAATTCATGCTCATGACTGGTCTACAGCCCTTGCTCCAGTCCTTTTAAAAAATGTCTGCCGTTACTGTGGTTTTGAAAATACAGCCTCTGTTCTTACAATTCATAACCAGGGATATCAGGGAGTATACGGAAAAGAAAAGTTCCCGGCTTTAGGTATAGACTGGGGACTTTATTATGGTGCGGGTTTTGAACACAATGGTGCCATAAACTTTCTTCAGGCAGGGGTTTCCTGTGCAGATATGATTACAACAGTATCTCCTACCTATGCCAAAGAAATTCAAACTGCAGAAGGCGGCTTTGGAATGGATGGTCTTTTAAGAGTCAGAAGCGATGTTATTAAAGGTATTCTTAACGGAGCAGACTTAAGACAATGGAATCCAGAAATCGATAAAAAAATACCGTTTAATTACAGTGCAAAAGATTTAAGCGGAAAGGCTAAATGTAAGGCAGAACTTCAGAAACGCATGGGTCTTGAAGTAAATCCTGATATTCCTCTTATCGGAATTGTAACAAGACTTGTAGACCAGAAAGGTATTGCAGAAGTTTTTGCCCCAACTTATGGTTCAATTTACAATATCTGTGCCAATATGAAAGTTCAGTTTGCAATTCTTGGTAGTGGAGAAGCCTGGTGTGAAAGGGAAATTAATTCACTTCAGGCTAAACTTCCAAATTTAAGGGCTTATATCGGCTATGACGATGCCTTAAGTCACCTTATTGAAGCTGGAAGTGACTTCTTCCTTATGCCGTCCCGTTATGAACCATGCGGATTAAATCAGATATATTCCATGCTTTACGGAACCCTTCCAATTGTAAGAAGAACAGGAGGTCTTGCAGATACAGTTGATAATTACAATGAAAAAACCGGTGAAGGAACAGGTTTTGTATTTGATCAGCTGACTCCAGGCGCTGTTTATGACACAACAGGATGGGCTGTATGGGCTTATTACAATAAAAAAGACCATATTAAGAAGATGCAGCTTGCCGGAATGAAAAAAACATTCGGATGGGATGAAGCTTCTGCAAAATATCTTCAGGTTTATAAAGAAGCCCTGGCCAGAGGATGTAACAGATTTTAAGGTTTAATAAAAATAAAAAAATGAGGTGGTCTTAATAAAAGTTCCACCTCATTTTTTTTAAGAAATAAATTAAAAATATCTGTGATTGTAAAAAATTATTACCTTTCGTACCAGCTGTTATCCACAGTAAGATACCAGTCAGTTTCTGCGGCCTGAGAAGTTGTTGTATACCAGGAAATACTTCCGTTTCTGTTAAGAACTGCAATGCGGCTGCCAATACGTTCAACCTTTAATGGAAGACTTGAAGATCTTCTGTAAAGCATATTTTTTCTGCTTTCTACATTGCAGGCATAAACCTGATTTTTTCCAAGATTAGTATAAATTACAGGAGTATATAAAACCGTAAAGGCAGAATTGTCTTCATCAGCAAGTCTGAGAAGATCCTGTGTTTTTCCAGAATCAATATCCAGTGAAAATACCTTTGATGTAGAAGAACCGCTGGAATTAATTACGATTCCATACAAATAATCAGGATTTTCATAATCATAACTAAGAGAGAAAACAACATTTCCTTCAAAATTTACAGGCGCAGTTTCTTTTGTAGATGTATTTACGCTTATAAGACAGGAATCACTTTCACTTACAGCAGATTTTGCAACATACATTGTACCGTCTGCCAGTATAACTGCATCCTGAACTGAAATACCAGTGTAGACAATTGAATTTCTTTTTGTAGCAAAGTCATAAAGGCCTGCATATTTATTTCCGGCAACATATACAAGTTTATCCTGACAGATTCTTAAATTATTAATCTCTGCTTTTGGAGTAAAAAGAAGTTTAGCAACAGAATTTTCAACAGAAAGATCCATTATCTGAACATTTTTACGTGAATCTTTTGTCCACAAAATTACTGAGCTTCCGTAGTGAAGAAGGTTTTCATAACCTGAATTACGTCCAACACTTGTAATTGTCATAGTATCAAAAGAAGATTTATAAATAGTATCTCCTGTCAGCATGTAAAAATCTTCACCGTCATTGGAAATGTCATAAATCCTTCTGTACATTTTTTCTGTAATAGCTTCCAGAGTGAACATTTCACTTTCCGGAATGTCACTTACAGTATAAATATTACCGCTGGCTGTACCAAGTATGATTTTACTTGAGTCTTTTCCAACACTTGTAAATGAATCCTTATTCCTTAAGGAAGTGAAGGTCTTAATTACAGAAGAAGATGGAGTTTTTGCATTTGAATCCCTTTTCTGAAGTGCCCTTGAATAAGCAAGAAGCTCCGTACTTTTAATAATTTTAATTGAATTGTTTCTTCCGGCAGAAGTTATAAAATAAAGTCCCTCTGAATCTTCATCAGCATCACTGGCACATAAAAGTGGAGCTGAAGCAGACTGCTGTAAAAGTTTTTTTCCGGAAGCTGCGTCATAAACACTTATAAGATTTCCCCTTACACCGGCAAAGAAACGGCTGTTACCAAAAAGACTTATCTGTTCAAGCTGATTATCAACTGAATATTTTTTGAAAACTCCAAGATTTTCCAGGTCATAATAATAAAGATAGCCTGATGACGAATAAAGCAGTGCTGTTTTTTCTGACGGGCCTGATTTTGCAAAAGTTATGATTCCGGAAATATCAGACGGCTGTTTTTTTGTTACACCGGTTTTAGCATCAAGAATAAACATGCCATTTACTGTAGTTGTTCCTACAAATAAATAGTTACCGCCTTCAGAAAAAGAAATCATGCTTACGGCACTGGAATATCTTTTTGTATATCTGCGGGAAAATGATTTTGAATCCAGAACGCTTACCCTGAAGGTAGAAACACCGTCTGTTTCATAAACTGCAATATCATTAGTTACAGGGTTTCTGATAATTTTCTGAATCTGAAGGTCTGTAATCTGGTACTGTTCACCAATACCATCTACAGAATCCCATTTAATTACAAAGCCATCTTTTCCTGCTGAATAAAATGTTCCATCAGGATAATTTTTTGAATCAAAAGAGAAAATGGATGTAACTGCACCTTCATGAGACTGTGTAGAAATAAATGGCTGTGCCCACACAAGAAGGGGGCTTAATAAAAAAATTGAAATAAGAAGTTTTCTAAATGTCTTCATTTTTAATCCTCATTTATTGAAAAAAAACATAAAATCACAGAAAAATGCAAAAAGCATCAGCATTACTAATATAACAATTCCACCGTATTGAATATACAGTAAAACTTTAGGTTTTATTTTACGTCTGCTAATCCATTCTATTAATGCAAAAAGAATCAGTCCACCATCTAAAACTGGAAGAGGAAGAATATTAGTAAAAAACAGGGAAATACTGATAATAGCCAGAATCTGCAGGGTAGAAACAGTTCCTATTGAAAATCCTTCCTTATATCCTCTTTTTACAGTATCACCCATTATAGAAGATATACGGACAGGACCAGACAAGGCCTTGGTATAATTAATTCCCTTAAAAAGTAAACCAAAACTTTTAAACGTCCAGGAAGCAATATTCCAGGTTTCGCCTGCACCCATTATAAGAGCCTGACAAGGAGAAGATGCTCCGTAATGATTTTTTTTAAGGGAATCACTGTCACTTATAATTCCAATTTTACCGGCTCCAGTATCCTTATCAAGAAGTACGTGAACGTTATAAGTTAATTTTTCTTCATTTCTTAAGACTTCAACACTTATATCTTCATCAGAATGAAAAGCTATGTATTCAGCAATCTGAGAAAAATCTTCAACCTTTTTTCCATTCAAAGAGAGAATTACATCACCACTTTCAAGACCGGCTTCGTGGGCTGTAGATCTTATGTTTTCATATTTTTCATCAGCCATGGTAACTTTTGTTCCGGCTGTATAATAATCATAACCGATACCTGCAATCGCAGTAAAAAATAAAAAGCCCAGTAAAAGATTAACAAATGGACCTGCAAAAGCAATTAAAAGTCTCTTAAAAGGATGACAGCCATAAAATGTAGATTTATCATTGCTTATAACAGGAGAACCGCTTTCTAAAGCATCCTTAAAATCATTTTCACCCTTCATGGCACAATAACCGCCAAAAGGTAATAAGGACAGTCTGTAATCAACAGATCCTATTTTTTTATGAACTAAAACAGGCCCCATTCCTATGGAAAAGGCCTCAACATCTACCTTGCATAGACGGGCAGCAATAAAATGACCGCCTTCATGAAAAAAAACAAGTATACCAAGTGCAATTAATCCTATTACTATGGTCATGCCTGCTTACTCCGGATAAGTTTCTTTAATATTTCAGATGCACATTCCCTTGCTTTTTTATCAGCACTATAAACTTTTTCAAGTGTATCAGGAATTTCAGACCAGTCATTGTTAACTGTAAGCCGGACAACTTCTGCTATATCAAGAAAAGAACATTTCTTATTTATAAAGGCGTGAACAGCTACTTCATTTGCAGCATTAAAGGCTACTGTATATTCAGCACCTTTTTCTGCACATTCATAGGCTATGGCAAGAAGGGGAAAATCATCCATTCTTGGCTTAAAAAAAGTCATTTCGTGGTCAGCAAGATCAAAAGGTTCAAGGTAAGTCTCTTCATATTCAGGCCAGACAAGGGCACCATAAATCGGATGCCTCATATCAGGATCGGAAATCTGAGCGTATAAAACACCATCATTTGTACGTACAAGGGAATGAATGAGACTCTGGGGATGTACAACAACTTTTACTTTATCAGGGCTAAAATCAAAAAGTCTGACTGCTTCAATAACTTCAAGACCTTTATTAGCCAGACTGGCACTATCAATAGTAATCTTTGGTCCCATATTCCAGGTAGGGTGGTTTAGAGCCTGTTCAACAGTAACATTTTCTAGTTCTTTTCTTGAAAAATTACGGAAAGGACCACCAGAAGCTGTGATTACTATCTGGCTTATATTTTTAACACCGATTTTTTGTGTAAGATTGAATATAGCAGAATGCTCACTGTCTACAGGAAGAATTCTTGCGTTGTTATCTTCTGCAATTTTTTTTACAAGGGGCCAGGCCATTACAACAGTTTCTTTATTAGCAAGGGCAAGGTCTATTTTATTCTGAAGAACAAGAACAGAAGGTTCAAGACCAGCAGCTCCTGCAATTCCGTT
This sequence comes from Treponema sp., assembly GCF_024696245.1. Lineage (GTDB taxonomy): Bacteria > Spirochaetota > Spirochaetia > Treponematales > Treponemataceae > Treponema_D. The sequence goes on along the minus strand of NZ_JAILGZ010000092.1, from coordinate 4,896 downwards.
AACAGCAATATCTGCCCCTGTATTTTTTATAAGCTTTTCAATTCCTGAAATTCCCTCTTTACTAAAAAGACTTCCCTGACAATTAAACTCAGCACATAAGTCTTTAAGGGCATTTTCATTGGAACCACAGCTTAAACCGCAGATTTCAAACTTTTCAGGAAAATGTCTTGCTATATCCAGTGTTTGAGAACCAATTGATCCTGTACAACCTAAAACAAGAACTCTTTTTTTCATTAGAAAGAAAATCCGTAAAATACTTTAATTAAATAATAGAAAACAGGAGCTGACATTAAAAGTGAATCAAAAGAATCAAGCACGCCACCTCTTCCAGGTATAATGGCACCGGAATCTTTTACACCTGCAGACCTTTTGAATACAGATTCAGTAAGGTCTCCGGTAATAGATGTAATGGAAATTACGGCACCTGTCACAATAATCTTAACGATGCTTCCTGTAAAAATTTCCGGCCAGATAAAACGTACAAGAATACCTGCTCCAATTGAACCTGCAATTCCTCCAAAGAAACCTATAAGACTCTTATTAGGACTTGCCTTTACAATACCACGGTTATTTTTACCAAAAAGAACACCAAAGAACCAGGCAAAACTGTCACAGAAATAAACCATAAGGAGGAAAGCAACAATTACCTGGTTTGAAATATCTGAATTTCCCATTCTTGCTATTGAAAAACGGGAAATATATGTCATAAGGAAACCACTGTAAAAAATTATAAATGAAGAGGAAGCCATTCTTACAAGGGAATCACCAAAATCTTCTACAGTAAATACTTCATAAGCCAGAAGAAGTATTACTTCTATTACAAAAACAATTACGATTATTTCTGAAGTCATAAAAGTAACATCTGAAAAACAAGGTAAAACCCCTGCAAGTGCTGCTGTAAATGGTAAAAGGCTGTTGAAAAAAATAATTAACTTTTTTGATATTAAAGAAGTCTTTTTAAGAAAAATATTACATAATTCATTACAAACAAAAAGGGAAGATAAAATCAAAAAAATATGCAATGGAAGGTGATTTAAGTAATTCAGAAAAACAAGGCATAACATTAAAGGTATACCAATAAAGAATATGCCTAATCTTGAAATAACTTTACTCATATTAAACTGCTCCAAATCGTCGGGTTCTCTTTTGAAACTCTTTTATATGTCCGACAAATTCATTTTCCTTATAATCTGGCCATAGTGTATCACAAAAAATCAATTCTGCATATGCTGCATGCCACAACATAAAATTACTAAGACGTTTTTCACCACCAGTTCTAATAAGGAGATCCATGTCTGGAAGTTCAGGAAAATCAAAATTCTGAGAAATAGTTGATTCCTGAATATCTTCTGCCTTTACGGAAGAGGACACAATTTTACGTACCGAACGAATAATTTCATCTCTGCCACCATAATTAATGGCAAGATTAATTGTTGTACCGGTAAAACTTTCGGTCTCTTTTTCACACTCAAGAATATCCTGTTGAATGCTTTTTGGTAATCCGGAGATATCTCCAATCAGTTTTACTCGGATTTTATTTTCTTTATAAAAATTCAGTTCACCAAGAAGATGACCATGAATAAGATTCATTAAAAAACCAACTTCCTGCTGGGTTCTTTTCCAGTTTTCAGTTGAAAACACATAAAGAGTCAGATACTTAATTTTAAGATCACTGGCTGCCTTAGCAATTTCTTTAGCACGTTTCAAGCCTTCTGAATGACCATTAGTCCTGATACAGCCTCTCTGTTTAGCCCAGCGACCATTCCCGTCCATAATGATACCAACATGAACAGGAACGTTTTCCTGATTTTCCAATGAATCTTTCACAGTTTTATTCCATGATTTCTTTTTCTTTTGCTTCGTAAACTTTATTTATTTCGTCAATATATTTGTCTGTAAGCTTCTGAAGTTTATCAGTTTCTGTTTTAAGCTGATCTTCTGTAAGTTCACCGGCTTTCTGCTGCTTTTTGAGTTCATCGTTACCATCACGACGGATATTGCGGATAGTTGTACGATAGTTTTCAGCAGTATTTTTTGCCTGTTTTACAAGTTCCTTTCTTCTGTCTGCTGTAAGTGGCGGAATTGAAATTCTGATAACTTTTCCGTCATTAGAAGGGTTAAGACCAAGTTCTGCCTTCTGAATTGCCTTTTCAATTTCTGAAATAAGAGATTTATCAAATGGAGAAACAACAACCATACGAGCTTCAGGAATTGAAATTGTTCCAACCTGATTAAGCGGGGTAGGTGTTCCATAATAATCTACGCGAACTTTATCAAAAATAGATGCACTTGCTCTACCTGTACGGATAGTATTGTATTCATCTTTAAGTGCGTTAACAGTTTTTTCCATGCGGCTTTCATTATCTGCCATACCGATTCCTCCTTTAAAATTACACAGGTAATTCGTTTAAAAAGAAAGACGATCTGCCTGATGGCAGACCGCCATTATTTCAGATGAAATTATTTTCCAAGAATAAGAAGTTCAACCTGACCAAATTCAAGTTTAGCTCCAACTTCCTTTCCAACTTCATCAAGTTTAGCTGTTACAGATTTTTTATCATCTTTAACGAACATCTGGTCAACAAAGCAGATTTCAGCAAGGTGCTTGTTGATTTTTCCCTGAAGGATTCCAGCACGAACGTTTTCTGGTTTAGAAGCCATTTTTTCGTCCTGAGCCATCTGAGCTTCAAAGATTTCTTTCTGTTCATCGATGTAAGACTGTGGAACATCTTCTTTCTTAATGTAAGCTGGTGTAAATGCAGAAAGGTGCATACAACAGTCACGTGCAAATTCCTTAACTTTGTCATCAGTTGAACCCTTAACGATTGTTACGGCACCTGATTTGAAGTCAGAATGTACATAAATACCAGCAACGGCATTTTCTGGAACTTCAACTACGATTACTTTTGAAAGTGACATGTTTTCACGTGTACGTGTAGCAAACTCAAGAAGAATATCGTTAAGTTCTTTTTCTACTTTTGTATAGCCTTTAGCAAATACTTCATCAAGAATCTTTTCACCACTAGAAACAAATTCTGCATTGTTAGCAACAAAGTCTGTTTCACAAACAAGTTCAACAACTGCAATTTTGTTTCCAACCTGACGAACGAAAATACGTCCTTCAGAAGTAGCTCTTTCTGCACGTTTTGCAACAGCAGCAAGACCTTTTTCCTTAAGGAGTTTTGCAGCTGCGTCAAAATCGCCGTTTGTATCTGCAAGAGCTTTCTTACAATCCAACATACCTGCGCCAGTAGCTTCACGCAGTTCTTTTACCATAGTAGCAGTTACAGCCATTTATATCTCCAGATATTTTATTATTTAGAATATTTGTCTTCGTCAACAAATTCCTGTTCATCTCTCTTATCAGCTTCAAGATCTTCTTCTTTTGTTTCTGTAGGAGTGTAGTTAGAATAGTCAACGATTTCTTCATCTTCGCTCTTTGTAGAAGCATCTGTACGTACATCATCTTCATCACCAAGAGTTTCGATAATCTTAAGACCCTGTTCATTATCAGCTTCAATTACTGCATTAGCAATGATTGAAGTAAAGAGGCTGATAGCGCGGATTGCGTCATCATTACCAGGAATAGGGTAGTCAATACCTTCTGGGTTACAGTTAGTATCAACGATAGCTACGATAGGGATACCCATGCGGCGAGCTTCTGCTACAGCAATCTGTTCCTTGTGAGTATCGATAATAAAGATAGCACCTGGAAGGTCCTTCATATCTTTCATACCACCGTAGTTCTTTGTAAGCTTTTCTTTTTCTTTAAGAAGGTTAGCAACTTCTTTCTTTGTAAGGTTATTGAAAGTTCCGTCAACTTCCATTTTTTCGATTTTCTTAAGACGGAGAAGTGATTTTTTGATTGTAGAGAAGTTTGTAAGTGTACCACCAAGCCAGCGGTTATTTACATAGAACATTCCACAGCGTTCAGCTTCTTTTGCAATAGCCTGCTGTGCCTGTTTTTTAGTTCCAACAAAAAGAACTGATTTGCCAGAAGCGGCAACTTTGCGGATAACTTCATAGCTGTCTTTAATAGCTGTGATTGTTTTCTGCAAATCAATAATGTGAATTCCATTGCGAGAAGCAAAAATGTACTTCTTCATACGTGGATCCCAACGCTTTACCTGATGTCCGAAGTGTACTCCAGACTCAAGAAGACTCTTCATGGTTACTACTGCCATGATCAACTCCTTCACCGGAAGATTATCTTTCTGAAAACTTTATTCAGACCAGATTCTTCCACCTGACCTTAATTCTCGTAACTGCTAAGCAGTCCGGATGATTTCGTAGTACTGAGATGACTTACAGTCATTTTTATTCAGCACCCGGCATTCCTAAAAAAAGGAATAATTATGCTCGCGTAATATATCATACAATTCAAAGAGAGGCAAGCCCATAACACAGCTGTCCGTTCCTTCAATTTTTTCAATAAAAAGGGAAGCCTTACCCTGAATTTTATATGCACCGGCAGCACCCTGCCATTCACCTGTAGAAAGATACCATTCAATTTCTTCTTTATTCATTGGTGCAAACTTTACGTTACATACAGCTTTCCTGATACTTAATTTTTCTGTATGAATATTATAAAGGGCAAGGGAAGTCACAGCCTGATGAGTTTTCCCCTGAAGCAGGGCTATATATTCAGCAGCCTTTGTCCGGTCTGCCGGCTTACCTAAAACCTGATTATTAAAACAAATAACCGTATCTGCTGCCAGAATAAGGTTTTCTCTGAGCTGATTCTTATATTTCTCATAAACTGCAAGGGCTTTATTTTTTGCAATCCAGCTGCTTACATCCATAACATTAATATCAGCTGGATTGCAAAAAATAAAGCTCTTGCAGTTTATGAGAAATATAAGAATCAGCTCAGAGAAAAACTTATTCTGGCAGCAG